>CALDSM010000894.1 GCA_937923585.1 uncultured bacterium | reverse complement strand
CGTGGTTCTTCCTTGTACTTTGGTTGCGGCTATGCTGCTCCAGGAATTCCGTGGTTCTCTCTGTCTTGCTTCCGAATTCATTGGTTGCGGTGGTGCCGCGTCCGTGTCTGTCCGTGATCGTCCATGCGCGGAAGCGCACCCCGAATCACCGTCTTGCCGTATCTCCGCAAAGTCCAAACCGATTCGCCTTGGAAACAGGCATAGAATACGTGCTTCTGCCAGTGAAACGCCAGAAAGTCGCCAACCCTCCGGAGCGTGTTGAAACATTCCGGCGGCCACCCTATACTTGCCCGACTGGGTCCCCTTCACGGCATGCCCCATGGAAAGTGAAACCATGCGAGACAAAGACACTGCCCCCCCGCACAACCGGGAATGGTCGTTCGAATACCTGCGCATCCTGGCCGCATTCGGCGTCGTCTGGTTTCACACCGGTACCGAACAGTTTCACTGGCTGGGCGCTTCGGGGCTGTACGTCTTCTTCCTAATTTCCCTGGTCCTGCTTGCGCGCACCCCCACCGAACAGCCGCTGGCCGCCTTTGCGGCGGGCAAGTTGCGACGGCTGATGGTCCCCTGGGTGTTCTGGGCGCTGTTCTTTCTGTTGATCGCGCTGATCCGCCTGTGGCGCCACGGCACGCATTTCTTCGAGCCGTGGATGATTCTGGCGGGCTTCTCCCTGCATCTCTGGTACCTGCCCTGCCTGTTCTGCGCGTCCGTCGCCCTCTATTGGATGCGCCGCTCCCGTCCGTTCTTTGACACGCTTTCGGGCGTGGCGGTTCTGGCGGCGGCCGGACTGGTACTGCTGGTCGTCAACGGCATGCTGCGCCCCCAGACGCCCCCGCTCGCGCAGTGGATGGCGGCCGTACCGGTCACCCTGCTCGGATTCGCCCTGGGACGCATGCTGCTGATTCCGAATGCGCAGCAAAGACGGCTCGCCATTGCCGCATTCACGGCATGCACGCTGGCCGCTTGCGTGGTGCGGATGCGCATTCCCGCATGGCATACCGAGGACGACATGATGATCGTCCACGGTTTCGGCCTGTTTCTGGTGGCGCGCTGCCTTCCCCTGCCCAAGACGAAGGCGGTGCTCCACTTCGCCCCCCTCACGCTCGGCATCTATCTGATGCATCCCTTCGTCAGGGACGTGCTGGGCAAGGCGTTCGGCGAAAGCAACTCGCCGCTGCGCGTCGTCATGGTCTTCTTTGCATGCGCCCTGGCCGCACATATCCTGCGCAAAATCCCCGTTATTCGCAGGGTCGTGTAATCCGCCCCTCTGCAGCGCCGCCAGTCATTCCCCTGTTCCTCTGCGCAGAGATGGACGCCGGGCGCTGACCGGCAAACCTCCCCAGGCGGCATCTTGACAAGGTGAACGAAGTCGGTCTTGGCACGGCGAGCCGTTCCCCTGCAATAATGCAGTCTCGGCGATTCTTGACAGGGGGCAGTCGCCGCCCAAGAATTCCGAAACACCGTTGTCTGCTGACAGCGTTTTACCCCATTTCCGTCCTGTCACGCCCGCCGTGCCGGAGGCGGTCCATGCGGAAGCGACTGGGAGGGTTCTCGGCAATTCTACGTTTCGGGCGCAGAAATCCATTGACAGATAACGGGATTGCCTATATTATCCTAAGTGGCGTGATGGTTGCGGGCACTTGCGGGCAGATGCACGGGAAATATGTCTCATGATTTCGCCGGCCGGCCAGGACGCAATTATAAGGAGTGATTCCGACATGAACAGGTCAACAGCAAAGGGATTGGTGTGTCTGCTGGTTGCGGGGCTTCTCGCTGCAGCGGCGGCGGGCGGCACAGAGGGGTTCCTGCCTTCCGGGCAGGCTGTGACGGCCTCCGCGGGGGGTGCCAGTCTTCAGCCGCAGGTCGCCGGGGTGCTTGGCGGTGTTGATTTGGCCGGACTTGAAAACGGCCGAACCGTCGGCACCGGCAACGGGCACATTCACATCATCCCCGCCCTTTCCGCAAAATCCGTGAAAAACGGCGACCGGGTCCTCATCCAGGCCGTTGTCAAGGCTCTGGACGGGGTGGCCGGAGTCAAGGCGCGTATCGAGCGGGAAGAAGACGGAATGCCGTCGTGGGGAATGGACGGCCTGCTCGGGCTGCCCGCGGACACGCTGGAACTTGCAGGGGCGCCCCTGAATGCCGGCGGGGTGAACGCCGCCGGGACGGCAGGCCTCTGGCAGGCAGAGTGGTCCGCCTCGGGACTGGAGGAGGGCTACTACCGTGTCGCCGTCACGGTAACCGACAAGGCCGGCCTCACCTTCACGGACCGTTCCCTCCGGTTCACCGATCCCATAGGCGGAAACAACGTCATAGGAAGTGCGACTTACCCCAACGGCGGGATGCGGCGGCTGGACAAGGCGACTGCGACAGCGAATCTTTTCCGTTGCGCGACAGGGGACACCACAACGGGTTACGCCTATTTCGGGACCGACACCTCGCCGGGCACCATCGTGAAAGTGGCAATGGGCGCAGGGTCCACGCCGCCGGCGCAAGTGGCGACCCTGACATTGCCCGCCGGCGACAACCAACTCAGCAGCGTGATCATTGACACAGCCAACAGCTATGCCTATTTCGGCACCTACACGCGCCCCGGGCGCGTGATAAAGGTGGCGCTGGGCGCGGGCGCCGCAGCGCCGACGCGTATCGGCGCGGCAACACTTCCCCTTGATGAGGACTATCTGACCTGCGCCACCGGAAACCCCGCCACCGGCTACGCCCTTTTTGGGACTGACACAAGTCCGGGCCGTGTGGTGAAAGTGGCGGTGGGTGTTGGCGCCGCCGCGCCGTCACGGGCCGGCGCGGCAATACTACTCGCGGGGGAAAGTAATCTGCGGAGCGCCGTCAGCGATATGGCGGAAGGCTACGCCTACTTCGGCACCAACACGAGTCCGGGGCGCGTGGTAAAGGTGCTGATCGGCGCAGGCGCGGCGGCACCCTCGTGGACGGCATCCCTGACGCTTCCCGCAGGCGATGACATGCTCACGAGCGCGGTGGCGGACGCGGTTTCAAATTACGCCTACTTTGGCACCGGCACCGCTCTTGGGCGTGTGGTGAAGGTGGCGCTGGGCACGGGTTCCGCAGCACCCACGCTGGTGGGCGCCCTCGTGCTCAACACGGGCGAGGGCCCGCTCACGAGCGCGCGCCTGGACCTGGCGGCCGGCCACGTCTACTTCGGCACCGGCACGTCTCCCGGGACCGTGGTGAAGGTGGCGCTGGGTGCCGGTGCCGCGCTGCCCACGCGGATAGCCGCATTGACGCTCAATTCGGGCGAGAACAACCTGAACGGCATGCTCATTGACACGTCGGCGGGCTTTATCTATCTTGGAACCGGCACGTCCCCCGGAGCCTTTGTCCGGGCCGGGCTTTCGCAGAGGGGGTTCCTGAAGGCCACGAAGTTTACGCTGGCCGAAAACGGCGGCGTGGGCAGCGTGTCCCTCTATTCGCACGCCGCCGCAGGCAGTGTGCGGCTGGCCATCTACGACAACAGCCCAAACCCGTCGCTGGTTTGGGAGTCGGCCTCGACCTACAACTCAGTGGAGAACGCGTGGCTGAACGTGCCGATAGCCGCCGGCACCCCCTCCTCGCTCCTGCTGACCCCCGGTGATTACTGGCTTGGATGGCAGGCGGACGTGGTGACCCCCATGACGAGCTGGGCGGCGGGCGTGTCCGGCAACGGGCTGCTGGTGCCGATGGCATATGGCGCCTGTCCGTCCGCCCTGACTGCGGGAACCGGCACCGCACCGATCCTGACGGACGAGCGTTGGAGCGAGTACATCACCTATTGGGCGCCGCCCGCGGCCGCATCCAACCCCGGGGCCACGTCCGTCACCAGAAACGCGATTACCTGGACTTGGACGGACAACTCGACTGACGAAACCGGATTTCAGGTGTACGACGACCCCGACCCAGTGAACCCGCCCACCACGTTGCAGGCCATCACCGGGGTCAACGCCGTGTCTTGGACGCACAACGGCCTGGCCTCGAACACACTGTATTCATTCCGGACCTGCGCGACAAACCTTTACGGCAACAGCGCGCTTACGTCCATCTACACGGCATGGACACTGGCGTCGGCCCCGTCGGCGCCGTTCGTGGACAACGCCACGCTCAACACGCTCGATGTCGCCATTGGTGCGGACATAAACCCGGCGATCACCCTCTACGCCATCACGATTTCGCCCGCCGTGGGCGCCAACATCTGGGTCCAGGCGGACGGAACCCTGGGCACGAACGCGGTGAACCGAACGGCCGCGCAGTGGGGCACGACGAAAGTGACGGGCCTGATCCCCGCGACGACCTATTCCTTCCGGGTTCGCGCGAAGAACAACGCAAACGTGAATACCGCACCTGGTCCGGCGGGCACGGGCACGACGCTGGCGGCGGTTCCGGCCGCGCCGACGGTGGGCGATGCGTATGTTCACTCGCTGGACTTGACCCTCAACGCGGACGCGAATTCGGCGTCCGCGATCTATGCCATCCAGGTATCCCCGCCCGTTGGCGGAAACGCCTGGGTCCAGACCGGCGGGAATTTGGGTGCAAGCCCGGCATATCAGACGCGCGCGTTGTGGGGCACGAAAAGAGTCACCGGCCTTGCCGCCTCCACGAACTACACGTTTGAAGTCATTGCGAGGAACGCCGCAGGCATGACCACGGCCTTCGGCCCGCCGGGCGCCGGAGCCACGCTGGCGGTGCTGGCCATTACCGGAAACCCGGCAGGCGGGTCGGCTTATGTGGGAGACTCCTTCCCGCTTGGCGTTGTCGCATCAGGAGGTCGCGCGCCGCTGACCTACCAGTGGCAGAAGGACGGAACCGACATCCCGACCGCAACGCTGGAAACCCTGTCGGTCAGTCCCGCGGCATTGGCCGATTCCGGAACCTACACCTGCCGTGTGCGCGATGCGGGCACGGAGAATGTGCTGTCCGGCGGGGCCGTGCTGGCCGTGGCGGAACACGTGCTGATCACCGCGCCGCCTGAGGGAAATTCGGCCTACGCGGGCGACCCGTTTGGTTTCGCGGTCGGAGTGTCGGGCGGCATCGGAACGCTGACCTACCAGTGGTACAAGGATGGTGCTGAAATTGCCGGCGCAACGCTGGACACGCTGTCCTTCTCCGGACTCGTGCTGGAAGACACGGCGGCCTATTCCTGCCGCGTGCGCGATGCGCGGACGGACAACGTGCTGTCCCCGGAGGGTGTGCTGACGGTGGCAAATCATGTCTCCATAACGGCACCGCCCCTGAGCGCTTCGGCGTACCTCGGCGGCACCCACGCATTTACGATTGGCGCTTCGGGCGGCATCGGAGCGCTGACGTACCAATGGTACAAGGACGGTGTCGAGATTCCCGACGCAACATTGGAGACGCTGGAACTGACAAACCTTGTGGCGGAAGACGCGGTGGCCTATTCGTGCCGTGTCCGCGATGCGCGGACGGATGATGTGGGCTCTGCAGACGCCATGCTGGCTCTGGCGGACCACGTTTCCATAACGACGCCGCCTGTCGGCGGTGTCGCCTATGTGGGCGACCCGTTTGATTTCGCGATTGGGGCTTCGGGCGGCATAGGAACACTTACCTACCAGTGGTACAAGGACGGGGCGGAGATTCCCGGTGAAACGCTGGACACGCTGTCCTTCGCGGATCTCGTGACGGGGGACACGGCGGTCTACTCCTGCCGCGTGCGCGATGCGCTGACGGACGATGTGCTTTCCACGGAGGCCGCGCTGGCCGTGGCGGATCATGTCTCCATCACGGCGCCTCCGGCGGGCGGGCCCGCGTATACCGGCGATGCATACACGTTTACCGTCGGGGTGTCGGGTGGCATCGGAACGCTGACGTACCAGTGGTACAAGGACGGCGTCGAGATTCCCGACGCAACATTGGACACGCTGGAACTGGCGAGCCTGGCGGCGGAGGACGCGGCGGCCTATTCGTGCCGCGTGCGCGACGCGGTGACAGACGATGTGCTGTCTTCGGACGCCGTGCTGACCGTGACGGACCACATTTCCATCACGACACCGCCCGCGGGCGGATCGCTCTACATGGGCGACCCGTTTGATTTCACGGTGGCAGTGTCGGGCGGCATAGGCACTCTCACCTACCAGTGGTACAAGGACGGTGTTGAGATCCCCGATGCAACGCTGGATACGCTGTCCTTCCCGGGGCTTGTGACGGGAGATACGGCGGCCTATTCGTGCCGCGTGCGCGATGCGGTGACCGATGACGTGCTGTCAGCGGATGCCGCACTGACCGTGGCGGACCATGTTTCCATCACGGCGCCGCCGACGGGTGGGCCGGCGTACACCGGGGCCGCATACACGTTTGCCGTCGGGACGTCGGGCGGCATCGGAACGCTGACGTACCAGTGGTACAAGGGCGGCGTGGAAATCCCCGATGCAACACTGGACACGCTGGAACTGGCGAGCCTTGTTGCGGAAGACGCGGCGGCCTATTCGTGCCGCGTGCGCGACGCGGTGACAGACGACGTGCTGTCCCCGGAAGCCGTGCTGACGGTGGCGGACCACGTTTCCATCACGACGCCGCCCGCGGGCGGTTCGGCCTATGTGGGCGAGCCGTTTGGTTTCACGGTCGTGGCGGCGGGCGGCATCGGGACACTCAACTACCAGTGGTACAAGGACGGTGTTGAGGTTCCGGATGCAATGTCCGACACGCTGGACCTGGCGGATGTTTTGGCGGAAGACGCGGCGGCCTATTCGTGCCGCGTGCGTGACGCATTGACGGACGAGGTCCTGTCTTCAGACGCAGTGCTGGCCGTGGCAGACCGCATTTCCATTGCGGCGCAGCCCGAAGACCAGATTGTGGTGAAAGGCGCCAGGGTTGCCTTTGCCGTGGAGGCGGCCGGCGGCTTCGCCCCGCTGCACTACCGATGGATGAAGGACGGAGCCACGCTGCCCGGCGGTCCGGACGCATCCGAGCTGGTCATAGACAACGCCGCCTTTGGTGATTCGGGCGGCTACAGCGCGGAGGTTTACGACAGCCACACGGACAGTACGGTGTCCGACACCGCAACACTGAAGGTGGTTAAAGGCGTGCCTGCGGCGGGCGTGCTGGGTCTGGCCGCGCTGGCCCTCGCCGCCGCATTGGGCGGCGCAAGGGCCCTGCGCAGAAAATAGACGGAAGGCGTCCCGCTTTCGTTTAGCTCCGGCAATGGCGTTAGGGGCTTGTGGCGGATGGCAGCCGTTGTGCTGCCTTAAAGAAACTGCCTGCGGTGGTGGCCGTGTTGCCGTTCGCGGCGTTCGCGACAGCCACGGCGGCAGGCCTTCCCGCCCCGCATGCGAACGCGTCGGCTACCCGCCGGGCGGACCCCGGCGGGCGGGTCCGGCGTTTCCGAACGGCGGTTGTCCATCTCGATCTAAAATGGTTTCCCGTGCCATAATCCGTCCCGCGTGCGGAATGGTCATTTTCGGGAGGGCCGGCGTCCCTGCCGGCCTCCATAATCCCGCGCGTGCGAAATGGTCGCCAAAGGGATCCACAGTCGCGGGAGTGTCTCCGGCAGAGAGCAAAGAGGAGAGTCAAATGGGAAGCGTTCCAGAATCCAAAGACAAGCCGCTGTTCACGCCGGGACCACTCACAACCAGCCGAAGCGTGAAACAGGCCATGCTCAAGGACCTGGGTTCGCGCGATTTTGCATTCATTCAGGTCATACAGGAAATCCGCGACGGCCTCCTTGCCCTGGCGGGTGTTGCCAAGGGGGAATACGAGGCCGTTCCCATGCAGGGAAGCGGAACCTTTGCCGTGGAGGCCGTGCTCACTTCGGTCATTCCGCGCGACGGCAAGGCGCTCATCCTGATCAACGGCGCCTACGGCCACCGCATGGTGAAGATCTGCCGCACCGCCGGCGTTGCCTGCGACGCGCTGGAGTTTCCGGAGGACGCCCGTCCCGATGTAGGCCGTGTGGCGGCCGTGCTGGACGCGGACCCGGCGATAACGCATGTGGCGGTGGTCCATTGCGAAACGACAACCGGCATCGTCAATCCCATACGCGAACTGGGCCTCATGGTGCGGGAAAAAGGCCGCATCTTCTTTGTGGACGCCATGAGCAGCTTCGGGGCGATACCGGTGGATGTCGCCAACTGCGGAATTGACTATCTCGTCTCGTCTTCAAACAAATGCATCGAGGGTGTTCCCGGTTTCGCGTTTGCGATTGCCCGAAGAGAACCCTTTGTGAAGACAAAGGGCCTTGCCAGAAGCCTGAGCCTGGACCTGTACGCGCAGTGGGAGGGGCTGGAGTCGAACGGCCAGTTTCGGTTCACCCCGCCCACACACGCCCTGCTGGCCTTTCGGCAGGCGCTCAGGGAACTTGGGGACGAGGGCGGCGTGGCGGGGCGCGCCGCCCGTTACCGCGCAAACTGCGATGTTCTGATCAAGGGCATGACGAAACTGGGGTTCCGGCTCTATCTTGATGCCGGGAAACTGGGCTATATCATCACCTCGTTCCGCTACCCGGAGCATCCGAACTTCAACTTTGAGACCTTCTACAGGCTCCTGAATGACAAGGGGTATGTGATCTATCCCGGCAAGGTCAGCAATGCCGACTGCTTCCGCATCGGCACAATCGGGCGCATATTCGAGCCGGACATGACGGCGTTGCTGGCGGCGATCCGGGACACGCTTGAAGAGATGGGCATTTAACTTGGGCCAAGGGAGACGTTTGTGATGGACTTCTATTTTCAGCGCAGTTACCGCGGGCAGCTCAAGGCAGTGCTGCTGGACTGGGCGGGCACGACCATGGATTACGGCTGCTACGCGCCGGCGGTGGTCTTCGCCGAAATCTACAAGCGGTTTGGTGTGGAGATTTCAATGGGGGAGGCGCGCGAGCCGATGGGCGCGCACAAGCGGGTGCATATTCTCCAGATCTCGCAGCAGGACGGCGTTCGCAGCCGATGGACCGAAGTACACGGCAAGCCCCCCACGGAAGAGGATGTGGACCGCATGTTCGCGGAGTTCGTTCCCGCGCAGATGAAGGTGCTCGCGGAGTACGCCGACCTGATTCCCGGCACGCTCGAAGCCTGCGCGAATTTCCGCGAACGCGGGCTCAAGATCGGCTCCACCACGGGCTACACGCAGGAGATGATGGACCTGCTGTACAAGGAGGCGGCCGACCGCGGCTACGTGCCCGATTCCAGCGTGTGCGCCTCCGAAGTGCCCGCCGGACGGCCCGAGCCCTGGATGTGCCTGAAGAACGCGATAAACCTCGGAATCTATCCGATGGAGGCCTATGTGAAAGTGGGCGACACCATCCCGGACGTTCTTGAGGGGCTCAATGCGGGCATGTGGACCATCGGGCTCGCCATGACCGGAAACGAGGTGGGACTGAACGAGGCGGAAATCGCCGCGCTGGACCCGGCCGTCCGCGAACGGAAACGGACGCGCGCCTATACGCGGTTGTCGCAAGCCGGCGCCCATTACGTGGTGGACAGCATTTCCGATGTGCCCCCGCTCTTGGATGCCATCAACGCCCGCCTTGCCCGCGGCGAGAAACCGTAGGCCGCGCGGCAAAAGTCGGCGGCGGTTGAGTGGCCGCCGTCCGCCGTCATTTCACCTTCACAAACTTCACCGCGTCGGCGACGACGTTCTCGTTCGCAGCATTGGTGACCGTCACGGTAACGGACTTGCCGGCCTCGAAAGGAAACTCGCCGAGCAACTGCCATTCGCCCGAATGCTGTTTAAGGTTGACGGGGAGCTTCTGTGTCACCGTTTCCGCGCCCTTCTTGTATTCGACGGTGAAGGGGGCGTCGGTGGCGTGGTTGTCGTAGGGGTCGCCGCCGTACCAGAGATGGATCTGGTAGGTGCCTGCCTCGGGGAGATTGGGCTGCCAGGAGGCGGTGGCTTCGCCGGTGCCCTTCTTGGCCCAGTGCAGCACGCCGGCATAGTCGTCACCGCCCTTGCCGAGATACCAGTCGCCCGTGGTCTTGAAGGCGTCCCCGCTGGTCGCATCGTCTATAACAATGGTTCCCTGCTTCTCTTTGGGTGCCTGGTCAAGGTTGAAGCCCTGCTGGAGCCGGTCGCCGATCCGGCTTTCAATCACGGCCTTTCCTTGGAAGGTGTTGCCGAGCACGATGCCGCCGGTGCAGCCCTCGGCGGCAAGGACCTGCGTGCGGCCCGGGTCCATGAACAGGCAGTTGTTGACCGAGAAGGTGCCGCCCGAGGCGCGCAGGTTGACGGTGCCGGTGTTGAGCGGGTCGAGCGTGATGAAGTGGCAGTTGTCGAAGGACACATGCGCCTTGCCCCGCAGGTCGGCGTGGGTGGGCTCGGCGAAAGGCTTCTCGCGCGATGACCCGAAGAAGCCGCAGGCGGTGAAGCGGACGGGACCGGTGTTGGTCTCGGGCACGACGATGCGCCCGAACATCTGGCAGTTCTCAAAGGACACGCCCGCATGGCTCTGGCAGTCCTCCACCAGTGCGGCGCTGGGGCAAATGTCCGCGCCGCTCTGCGTAATCAGGACATTGGGCGAACCGGCCGCCGTCTTGATGAAATGGAAGCCCACCTTGTAGAAGATGGCGAACGAGTTCGACACGTACTCCCAGTCGGTGCGGCCGAAGATGAACGCCTCGGCGTTGGCCGTGACAAACTGGCCAATGGGATCGTCATCACCGGTGTACCCCCAGAACGGCCAGACATGCACGTCCTCGATGCGGCCGATGTCGTAGCACTTGTCCACGAAGATGCCGCGGTACAGCGGATGCATGTACACGTTCTGGATGCAGTGCCGGCCCGAGGGGTTGGTGCCGAAATCAATGGCCTGGTAGGGATTGACCAGCAGTGTGTCGCGCACGGTGCAGTGGTCCGCGCCGCCCTCGGTGGAGGCGATGGTCCACGGGTAGGGCTTGGGCGGATTGGTCCGCGTCTGGTTCGGGTGGAAGATGGTCAGCCCCTTGATGCAGCAGTTGGTGTGGAGCGCGATGAACGGCGCACCCTCGGCGCTGCCCTCGCCTGCTGTGGTCAGCAGCACCGAGCCGGGTAGCGGTTCCTTGCCGTCACCGAAGAAAGTGTAGGAATGCGGCGTGAACTCCCACGCGCCCAGCAGCGTCACATTGGGCCGGAACCGCAGGTTGCCGGTGATGAGATAGCGGCCGCGCGGCACGAATACCGTGCCGCCCGCACCCTCACCGGCCTGGTGCAGCGCGTCCTGAAAGGCCTTGGTGTTGTCCGTGACGCCATCGCCGGCGGCGTTGTACGGCGGCTTGGAGATGTCTATCCATCCCGCCGTGCCCTCCCGGTCTTGGGCGAGGGACGAAATGCACGCAGCACACACCACAACCAACACCCGAAAACGGTTCATAACATGCCCTTTCACCATGGCAGCCCGCAAAGACATAACGAGTATATATGAGTCGGGAACTTCGTCAAAGCGGACTCCTGCAAGCGAAGACTATATTGACGAAAAGTCATTGTGTGCCTATACTAGCCTAGTGCTGTTCCGATGCGGCGCACAGGTCTTTCCGGGGTGTTCGGTTGCGCTGATGGGTCTGGCACGGGGTTCAATATGAACGGGAAAGGAGGCTGGGTTATGAAAGTGACGCGGAAGCGAAGGGCGCGGGCATCTATCGCCGCCATATTGTGCAAGGTGCTGCTGGCGTGGGCTTTCGCGTCCGGAATACAGGCTGCCCGTGCGGACGGGGACAGCCAGTGGACTTGGATGAAAGGCGCGAGCGCGGCCAACCAAACCGGGGTTTACGGCACGCTCGGAATGTCGGCAGCCGCCAACACCCCCGGCGCGCGCGGCGGCGCGGTTTCGTGGACCGACCCTTCGGGCGCGCTGTGGCTCTTTGGCGGCTTGAGCTACTATGGCACCGGATTCGCGGAGTATTTCAACGACCTGTGGAAATACGACCGGGCCACGGGCAACTGGGCCTGGATGAAAGGCTCCTCGACATTCAATCAGTTCGGGACCTATGGCACGCTCGGAACACCGGACCCCGCCAACACCCCCGGCGCGCGCACCGGCGCGGTCTCGTGGACCGACCCCTCGGGCGCGCTGTGGCTCTTCGGCGGCAACATTGCCGGAAGCGGGATGAGCGTGGACGACATCAACGACCTGTGGAAGTACGACCGGGCCACGGGGAACTGGACCTGAATGAAGGGCTCCTCGACAAAGTTTCAGCCCGGCACCTATGGGACGCTTGGAATACCGGCATCGGACAACACGCCCGGTGCGCGCTACGGGTCAGTTTCCTGGACGGATGCATCCGGCGCGCTGTGGCTTTTCGGCGGGTTCGGCTACGACAGCACAGGCAACTCGGGTTTCCTGAACGACCTGTGGAAATACGACCGTGCCACGGGGAACTGGACCTGGGTCAAGGGCTCCAGCATAAGGAACCCGTCCGCCGTCTATGGCATGGAGGGAACGCCGGATGCGGCCAACGCGCCCGGCGGGCGCGCCGCCGCCGTCTCTTGGATGGACGCTTCGGGCGCGCTGTGGCTTTTTGGCGGTGCCAGCTATGACGGCGCGGAAAACATGGGCATCTTCAACGACCTGTGGAAATACACCCCCGCCACGGGGAACTGGACCTGGATGAAGGGTTCCTCGACTGCAGGCCAGTCCGGCACCTACGACACAATGGGAACGCCGGCGTCGAACAACACGCCCGGTGCCCGCCTCGCCGGGGCCGCATGGACGGACCTCTCGGGTTCGCTCTGGCTCTTCGGCGGCTACAGCAACAACGGCTGGGAGATGGAGGGCGTCGGCAATGACCTCTGGAAATATGACCGCGCCACGGGCAACTGGTCCTGGATGAAAGGCTCCCAGACCATCAACCAGTCCGGCACCTACGGCACAATGGGAACGCCGGCGGCGGACAACACACCCGGCGCGCGTTATGGCGGCGCAACCGCCTGGACCGACCCTGCGGGCGGGTTCTGGCTCTTCGGCGGAGAGCAATGGAAGCCGCCGTCCGGCGACCGGCTTTTCTGCAATGATTTGTGGTGCTGGCGGGAGGTGGTTCCACCCACGGGTTCCATCTTAATCAACAATAACCGGTCTGTCACAAACAACCCGAACGTGACCCTTTCTCTCACATGGTCGGACGGGACCGGTTCCGGCGTGACGCGCATGAAGTTCAGCAATGACGGGGCCGCCTGGACCGCATGGGAACCGCTGGCCGCGACAAAGGCATGGACGCTGTTGGCCGGTGACGGTTACAAGACCGTACGGGCGATGTTTCGGGACAGGGCCGGCAATAACTCGATTGTCTACAGCGACTACATCCGGCTGGACACAACGCCACCGACGGGCAGCATCATCATCAACGGCGGCGCGTCGAGCACCGCGAGCGCTTCGGTTTCATTGGGACTGGCCTGGTCGGACGGGATGGGGTCGGGCGTGACGCGAATGCGCTTCAGCATTGACGGGTCTCACTGGAGCGCGTGGCAACCACCTGCGACACCCAAGTCCTACACGCTGCCCGCGCCGTCGGGCTACTACACCGTGCGCGTGCAGTATCTTGACGGTGGAGGCAACTACTCGCCCGTGTACAACGACTACATCAAACTGGTGGCGCCGTAAGGGAGATGCCCCGGCACGGGGGTGCGCGCCTATCCACGGCAATGGCCATCGGCTTTGCGCGCGGGAATCTTTCCTGTTGTTATGGGATAGCCTTATTTTATGGGTTTAATTGATTTCCTCTGATTCCCCATGTATACTCGAAACGGAGACAAGCAGATGGTGGTTGCCTGAACAGCACAACCGCACAAGCGTTACAGCGTCAGGGCGACAAGCAACGAAGGAGTATGCCGCAATGACGAAGTGCGCGGGTTGCAGCAGCGGTGTGTCGGCGCTTGCGATGGTGTTGGCGGTACTGGTGGCAGGTGCCGGGCTCCCGGGCGGGTTGTCCGCGCGGGCCGATGAGCGCGGTGCGCAATGGACCTGGGTGGGCGGCGCGTCGACGGGGGGCGCACTCGGAATTTATGGCACGTTGGGGGTCGCGGCGGCGGACAATCAGCCGGGCGCACGCTCTTCTGCCTGCAGCTGGATCGACAGCACGGGCAATGCGTGGATTTTCGGCGGTTATGGCTGTGGCGCCAGCAACCTCTTCGGCAGTTATGGACTGAACGACCTTTGGAAGCGGGACGGGGCCA
This sequence comes from uncultured bacterium, assembly GCA_937923585.1. Taxonomy (GTDB): domain Bacteria; phylum Hydrogenedentota; class Hydrogenedentia; order Hydrogenedentales; family CAITNO01; genus CAITNO01. The sequence goes on along the minus strand of CALDSM010000894.1, from coordinate 2,939 downwards.
CCGGGCTTTGGGCTTGGATGAAGGGCTCTCAGAGCGCCAATCAAAGCGGCAGTTACGGCAGCCAAGGGGTGTCGGCGGCGGCCAACACTCCCGGCGCGCGCCACTCGGCGGTCTCATGGACCGATGCCTCTGGAATGTTCTGGCTGTTTGGCGGCAATGGTTATGACAGTGCCGGGAGTGAGTCCCTTCTCAATGACTTGTGGAAATACAACCCGGCCACGGGCAACTGGACTTGGATGAAGGGGTCCTCAACCGGCGGCCAGTCCGGAACCTACGGCAGCCAGGGGGTGCCGGCAGCGGCCAACACCCCCGGTGCACGCCAGTCGGCAGTCACCTGGACAGACAGTTCAAGCGCGCTGTGGCTCTTTGGCGGTGTTGCCAATGGAATGGCGCGCCACAATGACCTTTGGAAGTATACCCCCTCCACCGGCAACTGGACCTGGATGAAGGGCAGCACCACAAACAGTCCGAATGGCACCTACGGCACACTGGGAACGCCGGCGCCGGAAAACACGCCGTGCGGGCGCTATGGTGCGGTCTCCTGGGTGGACGCATCGGGCGCGCTGTGGCTTTTCGGCGGCTTCGGTGAGGCCCGCATGCTGAACGATTTGTGGAAATACGACCCCTCCACGGGGAACTGGACGTGGATGAAGGGGGCCTCATCGGGCTTTCCGTCCGGGGTCTATGGCACGATGGGAACGGCCGCGGCGGAAAACACGCCGGGTTGCCGGTATTTGGCCACGTCATGGGCCGACGCATCCGGCGCGTTGTGGCTGTTCGGCGGCGAGGGGCGGGACGCGGAGGGCGTTGACGGCCAGCTCAGCGATGTGTGGAAATACACCCCTTCCACGGGCAACTGGACCTGGATGAAGGGTGCCAGCACGGACCGACAACCCGCCGCCCATGGCGTGTGTGGAACCACGGCCCCGACGAACACGCCCGGCGCGCGTGAAGCCGCGACCGCCTGGATCGACGCTTCGGGTGTGGTGTGGCTCCTGGGGGGCTCCGCCTATCACAACGGATGGGCCTTGTCTGAAATCAACGACCTGTGGCGTTTGGACCTGTTCGACACCGTGCCCCCCACGGGCACCATCACGATTAACGGCAACCGGTCCACGACCAACTCGCGGACGGTCACGATCTCGCTGACCTGGTCGGACGGGACCGACGGTTCGGGTGTGGCGCGCATGCGCTTCAGTGATGACGGCTCCACCTGGTCGGCCTATGAGAGCCTGACGGCGTCGAAGTCCTACACGCTGCCGGTGGGCGATGACGGGTACAGGACGATCCGGGTCCAGTTCATTGACATGGCGAACAACCGCTCGGCCACCTTCAGCGACTACATCCGGCTCGACCGGTCGGTGCCCACGGGGGGCATTGTTATCAACTACGGCGCGTCAACCACGACGACACGGTCGGTCACGCTGAAACTGAACTGGGCGGACATAGGGGCCGGCGTGGCCCGCATGCGCTTCAGCGACAACGGGTCCACCTGGACCAACTGGATGTACCCCGCGGCGGCCAAGGCCCACTCCCTGCCGGCAGGCTTGGGCTATCACACGGTGCGCGTGCAATATCTGGACGGCGCGAACAACTATTCGCCCGTGTATAACGACTACATTAAGCTCGTGGCGCCCTGACAGGAGCGCATCCCGCGGCCGAAAGGCCGGGGGGGCTTGACACCCCGGCGCGACGGGGCTATGCTAAACATGCAAAGAGGAGCGCAGTCACAATAACCATTTGCTGAAGTATGGGCAGGGTTTGTTTTCGGAAGTTCAGGGCAACCTCAACGGTCAAGGAGACAAGTCATGGTCAGGCAGCATCTGTTTGGGGAACGGGTAGTTCTTCTCGCCGCATTGTGCTCGGCGCTGGTTGGGGGCTACGTCGGGCCGACGCTGCAAAGCGCCGGCGCCACGGACCGCCAGTGGACCTGGATGAAGGGGGGGGCAACCGGCAATGAGGCCGGGGTCTACGGCACCATAACCGAACCGGCCGCGGCCAACACGCCCGGAGCGCGCCAGGCCGCGGTCTCGTGGACCGACCCTTCGGGCGGGTTGTGGCTCTTCGGCGGCGTGGGGCTTGACGCGGAGCGGGACGAGGGCTATCTCAACGACCTCTGGAAATACGACCGGTCTGCGGGAAACTGGACCTGGATGACCGGCGCCAGTACCAGAAATGAACCGGGAAACTACGGTGAACTCGGCGTGCCGGATGGGAAGAACTGCCCGGGAGCGCGCTACGATGCGGTGTCGTGGACGGACCAGTCCGGCAACCTCTGGCTTTTCGGCGGTTACGGCTATGCCAAGGACGGCGCCACCACGGGGAGGCTGAACGACCTGTGGGTCTTTGACGGCAAGGGCTGGACTTGGATGAAGGGCGCTGATGTCGTCAACCAACCCGGGAAATATGGCGAATTGAACACGCCGGACCGGGCCAACACGCCTGGCGCGCGCAGTGGCGCGGTTTCCTGGACCGATCCCTGGGGCGAACTGTGGATCTTCGGCGGTGTCGGTTATGACGGCGAGGGGAATGAGAAATACCTCAATGACGTGTGGTCCTACAACCTGGCCAGCGGAAACTGGATTTGGAGGCACGGGCCTTCGACCGGCAACGGAGCCGGTGTGTACGGCGAAATAAGCGTGCCCGACCCGGCCAACACGCCCGGCGCCCGCTATCAGGCGGTCGCATGGTTCGACGCCACCGGCATGTTCTGGCTCTTCGGCGGGTACGGGTACGACGGCGGGGGGAACCAGGGCGAGTTAAACGACCTGTGGATGTTTGACTTGCAGGGAGTCGGCTGGACCTGGATAAAGGGCACCACGAAGCGCAACCAACCCGGCATATACGGTGACTTGGAGATCCCGGCGGCGGAGAACACGCCGGGCGGACGCCAGGGGTCGGTCGGATGGATGGACCCGGCGGGATATCTCTGGCTTTTC
>CALDSM010000893.1 GCA_937923585.1 uncultured bacterium | reverse complement strand
ATACGAGATCTGATCGTGACTGGAGTTCAGACGTGTGCTCTTCCGATCTGTCGCGAATCTGGACGAAGTTGTACCACCAGTCGTTCTTGAGGTTGCGCTTGAGTTCCACGCCCAGCGGTCCGAAGTCCCAGCAGCCGTTGATGCCGCCGTAAATGCCGCTGGATTGGAAGATGAACCCCTTGCGTTTGCACAGGCTGACGAGTTTGTCCATGTCCATGATAAGGCTCCTGTCCGCGCGTCGCCGCGGGGCAGGCCCGGACTGGGGACCCCGAATCGCGCCAATGAAGGCCAAAATCGCCCCGCATGCCGGCGTGCACGGGGGCGCCAAGTGCCTCAATTCTATGCGTCCCGCGCGTTGGAAGTCAAATGGCGGCTTGGATTTGCGTGGGCGACACCCGATTCCAAGACTACGCTTGGAGGACGGAGGGCAGACAGGAATTTCCGCCCCGCCTTGCTCCCGTTTAGGATGACCAACTCATATTGAGCTTGCGCTGGCTCTCCATGCAGTCGCGCAAATACAGGTTGATGAGGGTCTGGTAAGGAATCCCATGTTTCTCCGACTGTCCCTTGAAGTATGTAATGACATCGGGATCAAGCCGCAGCGTCATTTGCTTCTTCAGGCGCCGCGCATAGGGGTTATTTCGGGACTTCATTGTTGAAAGGTCGTATTCCTGTTTCATCGTCAATGCCTCCGGTAATGTCCGGCTTCGCGTTTCGTCGCTCTTCGCGCGGAAATGATTCGAATCACATCTTCATCTTCCCGGTGACAGTGGCATACCAGCAGAAGATTCAGATGCAGGCTCAGGCCCAAGAGCAGAAAACGGTCTTCCCAGGCTGCATGTTTGTCGTCATAGAATTTCACGGCCTGTTCATCAAGAAAGACGCTCTGCGCCTCCTCAAACGACACGCCGTGCCTTTTCAGATTCGCCTGGGCCCTCTTTGGATCCCATTCAAACCGCAGCTTCTTCATAGCTACATTGTAACTACACCGGGACGTTCTGTCAATGCGGCGGTTGACAGCGGAAGGCTCCGTAACGGGCAAATATTCCCCGGCGGGAAGGTGTTAAGGCTCTTGGCGAACCACGACCGGCCAATAGGGTCTTATGGGGCATGGGAGATGAAATCGCCTCCCGTGTGGAATACACTTAATGGGAACGGCAACGGCCGTAAACCCGAGGAGACCGAACATGAAGAAACTCATCGTAGTGTTGGCAGTGCTCGCCGGATTGATGGCCGGGACGGCTTGGGCGCAGGAGACCTCCGCGCCGGCACCGGCATCGGTGGCGCCCGCCGTTCCCACACCGACGCCCACGCTGAAACTCAAGGACGGGCTGGAGGGGAATGTCACATCGAGCCAGACGACGCTGGCCGACCAGACCGACGTGGCCGTGACGGTCTACAACAATGACCGGGCGCTGGTGCGCGACCGGCGCAAGATCAAGCTGGCACCGGGCGAACTGACGCTGAAGTTCATGGATGTGGCGGAGAAGATCCAGCCGGAGACCGTCAGCCTGGTGTCGCTCAACGACGCGGGCAACCTGCACATCCTGGAACAGAACTACGAATACGACCTGATGAGCCCGGAGAAGCTGATGGAAAAGTACGTCGGGCGCGAGGTGACGCTGGTCAACAAGAACACGGAGATGAATTTTCTGGAGCAGAAGGCAAAGCTCCTCAGCGTGAACAACGGCCCGGTGTACGAGGTGGAGGGGCAGATCTACCTGGGGCATCCGGGACAGGTGGTGCTGCCCGAACTGCCGCAGGAACTGATCGCCAAGCCCACGCTGCTGTGGTTGCTGGCGAACAACGGCACCGACCATGAGGTGGAGGCGACCTACCTGACCGGCGGCATGTCGTGGAAGGCGGACTACGTGCTCACGATGAACAAGGAAGAGACCCAGATGAACATTGAGGGCTGGGTCACGCTCAACAACCAGTCCGGCGCGGCGTACAACAGCGCGCAGTTGAAACTGGTCGCGGGCGAGGTGAACATCGTTCAGGAGCAGATGATGGACATGGCCGTCGGCGGCATGGCCAAGGCGGCGCGCATGCCGATGGCCGCCCCGCCGATGCAGGAGGAGGCGTTCGCCGAATACCACCTGTACACGCTGCCCCGGCGCACCACCATCAAGCAGAACCAGTCCAAGCAGGTGAGCCTGCTTTCCGGCACGAACATCGGCGTGAAGAAGGTCTACGAGTTCCGGGGCGATCTCGCCTACTACAGTTCAAAGATTGACCCCATCAAGGACCAGAACGTGGATGTCTTTCTGACTTTCGACAACAAGGAAAAGAACCAGCTCGGCATGCCGCTGCCGGCGGGCGTGATGCGCATTTACCAGAGGGACAGCTCGGACATGTACCAGTTCTCCGGCGAGGACCGGATCAAGCACACCGCCAAGGACGAGACCGTGCGGCTGCGCATGGGCAAGGCCTTTGACGTGGTGGCCGACCGAATCCAGTCGGACTTCAAGGTGCTGGGTCCAAGCTCGCACGAGTCCGCGTTCAAGATCACGGTGCGCAACCACAAGGAAGTGCCGATCACGGTGGACGTGGTCGAGCCGATGCCGGGCATGTGGAACATCATCGAGAAGTCCGCGGACTTCGTGAAGAAGGACGCGCAGACGGCCTTGTTCAGCCTGCCCATGAAGGCGGGCGAGACGGTGGAATTGAACTACCGCGTGCGGGTGCAATACTGAACCAGAACCTTCATTGCGAGCGGAGCGAAGCAATCTCTTGCCCGCCATCGCCCCAGGCGCGGGTTATGGTTTCAAGAGATTGCCTCGTTGGCCTTCGGCCTCCTCGCAATGACAGAAGAGGAGGTTCTTCCATGATAGTGCTGACTGCCGCGCAGATGCGCGAGGCTGACCGGCGCTGCATTGAGGAATTGGGCATTCCCGGCGCGGTGCTGATGGACAACGCCGGGGAGGCCGTCTACCGCGAGATCACCGGCGGGCCGGTGGGCATTGTCTGCGGCAAGGGCAACAACGGCGGCGACGGGTTCGTGGTGGCGCGGCTGGCGCTGCTCGCGGGCATGGAGCCGACCGTGGTGCTGGCCGCGGAACCAAAGCAGATTGCCGGCGACGCCGGGACGTTCATGAACGTCTATCTGCGGCTGGGGGGAAACATGGTGGCGGCGCCCGATGCGGATGCGGCCGCGCAGTCCGTGGCGGATCTCGCCGACTGCGCCGTGCTGGTGGACGCCCTGCTCGGTACGGGAATTTCCGGCGAGGTGCGCGGCACGGCGCGGGCCGTCATTGAGGCATGGCCCCACAAGCCGGTGACCATCGCGGTGGACCTGCCCTCGGGACTCGACGCAGACACGGGAAAAGTCTGCGGTGCGTGCATCCACGCAGACGTGACGGTGACGTTCGCGTTTATGAAGAAGGGGCTGCTGGAAAAGTCGGCGGAGTCCTATGTGGGAAGGGTGATCGTGGCCAATATCGGTATCCCGGATATCTGCGCAGCGGACGATTGGAAGACGCCGAAGTCTGTTTGAATGGCGAACACTCCAGAATCGAACCACGAAGGACGCGAAGAAGGAAGACCGGCAAACATGGATGAACAGGATGCACAGGATAAGACGAAGATCAATGCACCTTCTTAATCCTGTGCATCCTGTATATCCATGTTCAAGATCTGGTCTCCTGTTCTTCAAAGGCCATCATTTCCCAACCACTTTCCATTCCGTGACCTTGTAGCGTTCGCGCTTGAAATCACCTTTGCGTTCGACCTTGCCGGTTGATCCGGACTTGTAGTGCAGCGTGACACGGTTGGAGGGGCCGGTGAGGCTGACACCGTCATCCTCAAGAAGGGCAAAGTCGGAGGGCCGCTTGCCGTAAACGCGCACTTCAAGGTTGAAGATCGTTTCCGGCGTGACGTGTTCGACCGGGTCGGCCAGCGGGATGATGGAGCCCGACTTGACGAAGACCGGAATGGTGTCCACCGCGGCGGTGACGTCATGGACCTTGCCGCCCTCGTATTTGGCGTTGGTCCAAAAGTCGTACCATTCGCCCTCGGGCAGGTAGACCTTGCGCGCGGTCTGTTCCTTGGTCATGGGCGCGACCAGCATGGACGGGCCCATCATGTATTCGTCGTCCACGTCGCGCAGGTTCCTGTCCTGCGGCCAGTCGAGGCAGAGGGCGCGGAAGGGCGGCTCGCCGGTCTGCGCGTAGTCGGCGAAGGCGGCGTAGAGGTAGGGGATGAGCCGCATGCGCCACTGGACAAGGCCACGGATTTTCGCCTCGACTTCCTGGTAATTGGGCAGCAGTTCGCCGGCGTTGTTCTTGTCCGTGTCAATCTGCATCCACGGCGGCAGTTTGAGGAACCACGAGTCGAAAACCGTTTGCGGCGCGAAGATGACCGCCTGTGCGCGGCGCAGGAGGTCGTCAATGGAGTCGCAGTTGCGCACTTCAGGCTGCCAGAGGAGGCCCGAGAAGCCGCAGTTGGCGATGCCGCGGATGAAGTCCCGGTGCGTGTAGTGGTCGCTGTAGAGAACGAAAGGCAGCGGTGCGGCCAGCGCGTGCGACGAGCGCACCTTGCCGTAGGTGCGCAGGTTGTTCGCGCGAAAGACGTCGTTGAGCGTCTTCTGGTAAAGCGGGCCGATCAGGCAGTGCATCTGCTCGCCGTCCATGCCGGAGGGAAACGCGCTCAGTTCCGGGAAGGACCAGGGGTCCTTCTTGTTGGGCTGGTTGTCGCACTCGTCGAGTTTGAAACTGCCCACGCCCTTCTGCACGAACTCGCGGTCGTGGTAGCCGCCGAAAATCTCGCGGGTCTTGTCGAGCGAGAAATCGGGCACCAGTCCGCGCCACACCTCGTAGTCGCCGGACAGCGGCAGCAGGCTGTCGTGCAGCGGCGACGTGGGATGCACGAAGGCATGCTCCCACAGGTTGATCTGGTAGCCCATGCCGCGCATGGTCGCGACGAAACCCGCCGGGTCGGGCCAGCGCTCCGGGCTCCACACGTAGGAACAGGAATAGGCCGCTGTGTGCCAGCCGGGCTCCAGGCCGAACACGTCGCAGGGCATGTGCGTGTCACGCAGGCGTTTGGCCAGGTCCAGCACCTCCTGCGCGTTGAACTTGGTGTGGCCGCGGTAGTACATGCCCAGCCCCCACATCGGCGGCATGCAGCCGCCGCCGGAGAACAGGTTGTACCGGCGGACGGCCGTCTTCATGTCTGGCCCGGCGAAGATGTAGACATCAACACCCTTTGCCACGGGAATCTCGACGGTCACTGATTTCCTGGGGATGTCGCGCGGCTTGTACAGTTCGGCGGTGCTGGCGGCAGGCGGGTTGCCGTCCGTCTTCTTGGCCTCCTCCGTGCCCACGGGGGCAAGATTGCCGCAGTAGAAGCGCGCATAGCGTGCGGTGTCCACATAGACGCCGTAGCCCCGGCTTGACACGTAGAACGGCACGGGCGCGTGGGAACTGCCGTCTTCGTCGGCCTGGTGGTCGTTGACCGTGATCTCCTTGCGCGTGTTGGCGCAGTTGAACATGGTCAGGTGGAGACCCAAACCGTAGATCTGGTCGCTGGCGCCCATGGGCAGCACGACCACGGACTCGCGCGGGTTGGTGTGGAACCGGACTTCCTCCGCGCCGAAAGGCGGCTGCACCGCTTCGGGCAGGTTCCCCAGCGCCTCCTTGCGCATTTCCGGTTTCAGCACCGAAACGGGGGTGTGCTGCTCCGGCACGCCCAGCGTCACGCGCCAGACACCCGGCGCGACGGGCGTCATGACGGGTGGAATGACGGCATCTTCGGCAGGTGCCCACGCTGCCCATACAAGAACGACAAGGCCAACCACGACTGCATGACGATAAGAGACCATGTCCGGTTCCTCCAAATCAGGGTTCTGCGCATGAAAGTACTGGAAGGAACGTGTTGGATCAAGTGGGTGGTGTTCTTAATGCAGAGCAAGAGTCCCGGTCGCCCCTTGAGAGGGCGGTCCCGCCTTCGGCGGGCGGGTGGTGTCGTCTTTTGGCCCCCCCTTGCGGGGGGTGCCGCGAAGCGGCGGGGGGTGTTGCCTTTCAGCCAGTCCCCACCTTCAAGATTTCATCATTCATCCACAGCCAGATAATCCTTCAACGTTTCCACCACCCCATCAATGTTCTTCCTCACTTCCTGTTCTGAAAACCGCAACACCCGGAGCCCCCTTTTCTCCAGCCATGCCTTTCTCCGTTCATCGTACCGCACCTGTTCCTCATGGTCATGGGTTCCACCGTCAATTTCAACGACCAACAACCGTTCATGGCACAGGAAATCAACGATGTAGTTTCCCAAAGGAACCTGTCGGCGAAACGAATATCCCAAGCGTCGTGCCTTGACAGCGTGCCATAGCAGGGCTTCTCCCAGGGTGCCTGATTTGCGCAATGTCCTGGACTTCTGACGCAGATCACGGCGATAAAGAATTTTGGCGTGATGAGTGTCCATAGGAGGATCTTGCGCCTGTATTGCTGGGTTGTCAAGAGACTGCGGGGCAAGACACCCCCGCCGCTTCGCGGCACCCCCCTCAAGGGGGGACCCAAAACTACGCCTCTGCTGCTTCGCGCCCCCCACTCGATGGAGGGCCAGACCTGAGAATTGGTCGCCGTATACGACAAGCTTCTCTTCCGACCCAGTCAGACAACTGGGCAGACGGGACGCCTGCGGTACGAGGGCCGCCAACCGGGCAACACCAAAACTGGAATTGGCTGGTCCAATGGTCCGTAGCCATGAAATCAAGGCGAATGGAAAGCGATATGAGATTTCCTCTCTTCCTAATCACAACCCTGGTCGTGCCGGTCGCTTATGCCGTTGCGGCACCGCTCGACTTTGGCAGCGGGCCGCGGATGAACCAGATTCAGGTGCTCGGCACGCACAACAGTTACCACAAGCGCGGACCCGATCTTGGCACGTTTACCGCCATTACGAAGGAGGCCGCCGAATGGGACTATGAGCACCAGCCGCTGGACGTGCAGTTGGACAACGGTGTGCGCAGCCTCGAACTCGACATCCACAACACGCCGGAAGGCTGGCGGGTCATGCATGTGCCGCTGCTGGACCCGGCCTCCACCTGCGGCATGTTCACCGACTGCCTGCGCGTGGTGAAGGAGTGGTCGGACAACCATCCGGGGCATGTGCCCGTTTCGTTTCTGGTGGAATACAAGGTGGAAGGTCCGCTGATTGATCCCAAGGTCACCTTTCCCCAGACCGCTGATTTGGACCGGCTCGACGCGGACGTGCGGTCGGTGTTTCCCGCAGATCGGCTCATCACGCCGGACGACGTGCGCGGCGAGGGCGCCACGCTGGAGGAGTCCGTGCTGAAACGGGGCTGGCCGACGCTGGAATCGGCGCGCGGCCGGGTGTTCTTCATCCTGCACAACCGGTCCCAGGTGCGCGACCTGTATGTTCAGGGACGTGAATCGCTCCAGGGCCGCACCATGTTTGTGAACTCCGAGCCCGGACGCCCCTATGCGGCGGCGATGGTGCGCGACAACGGGCTGGACCCGGAAATACCCGGTCTGGTCCTGAAGGGATACTGGACCCGGAGCACCGTGGGTGGTCCGAACAGGCGCGGCGCCGAGGGCGCGGTCAGGCGGCGCGAAGGCACGCTGGCCAGCGGCACGCAGATCGTCAGCAGCGATTACCCCCCCAACGAGCCAGACAAGGCCACGGGGTTTCTGGTCGCCCTGCCGAACGGCCTTCCGGCGCGCTGGAATCCGGCGAATCCTCCGGCGGACACCTCAAAGGAGCCCGAACCGGCGGAGTAGAGTGCGTGAAGTGCCGCTTCGCGCCACTTCACACACCCTACTTCTTTGGCTTCGAATGGATGCCCATGCCGTAGTAGTCCTCGGCGGCTTCGAGAATGGCCTCGGACAGCGTCGGGTGGGTGTGGATGGTGTGGACGATTTCCTCGACCGTCGCCTCCATGGACATGGCCAGCGCGGCGGTGGCGATGAGTTCGCCCGCCTCGGCGCCCATGATATGCACGCCGATGATCTCGTCCGTGGCGGCATCGCCGACGATCTTGACCATGCCTTCCGTCTCGCCCAGGGCGTGCGCCCGCCCGTTGGCCATGAAGGCGAAACGGCCCGTTTTGACGTTGACGCCCTTCTCCTTCGCCTCTTTCTCCGTGAGCCCCACCGAGGCCACTTCGGGCGAGGTGAAATTACAGGCGGGCAGCACGCGGTAATCCACCTTCTTGCTGCCGCCGGTGGCGTTCGTGGCCGCGACGATGCCCTCGTGGCTTGCGCCGTGGGCCAGCCAGGTGCGGTCAATCACGTCGCCGATGGCGTAGATGCCGGGCGCGGCCGTCTCCATCTTCTCGTTTACGATGATGCCGCCGCGCTTGCCCAACTGGATGCCCAGTTTCGGGTTCGCCGCGACCAGTTCCGAATTGCAGGCCAGTCCGATGCCGACGAGCACGAGGTCCACTTCAACCTCGCCGGGGGTGTCGCCTTCGAGCGTGAGTTTGACACCCTTCTTCAGGTGTTCCAACTTCGACACTTTGGTGCCGGTGCGCACGTCCATGCCGCGCCGTTTCCACAACGACGGCAGGCGCTTGGTCAGTTCCTCGTCGCTCTTGGGCAGCACGTTGGGCATCATCTCGATGAGCGTGACCTTCGCGCCGAAGGCGTTCCAGATGCAGGCGAACTCGGCGCCGAGCGCGCCCGCGCCGATGACCGCGATGCGCTCGGGCAGTGTCGTCATGGCGAGCGCCTCGGTGCTGCCGATGACGGTGGTGCCGTTGAACTCCAGCCCCTTGAGCACGGCCGGGCGTCCGCCGGTGGCGATGATGATATTCTTCGCGCCGATTTCCTCACCGTTGACGACGATGCGGCCCGGCGCGGGAATGGACGCCTCGCCATGGGCCACGTCAATGCCGTTGCCCTTGAAGAGGCCGTCAATGCCGCCGGTGTTGATGCCGACGACCTTGTCCTTGCGCGCGATGATCTTGGGCAGATCGAGCGAAACACTGTCCACCTTCAGGCCGAACTCGGCGGCGTGCTGGATGGTCCGGTAGAGTTCGGCGCTGCGGATGAGCGTCTTGGTCGGGATGCAGCCCACGTTGAGGCAGACGCCGCCCAGGTTCTTGCGCTCGGCCACCACGACCTTTGCGCCGCGCTGGGCCGCGCGAATCGCCGCCACATAGCCGCCGGGTCCCGAACCGATTACCGCCACATCATACTGTCGCATTGGAATGTCCTCCGCTGTTAAGCGTGTTGATTCAAACCATATCATCCGCAGATTGCGCAGATGAACGCAGATTAGAACAGAAATCCAATTATCCAGCGTATTGCCAGACCAGTCGCTTGAATTCCAGGGAAGGCTTGCCGAAATTGATCAACAGACCACGGTGAAATCCACTGGCCCGAAGGTAATTGATCACTTGGGCGTCTTCCGTTCCTGACAAGTGATCAATCGCTTTGATCTCCACGATGATGTTCTCATAGCAGACAAAATCGGCTCGATATCCACAAGGCAGAACCTGTCCTTTGTAAGAAATGGGCAATTCCACTTCCCGGCGGAACAGAATACTGCGCAGGAGAAACTCGATGACCAGCGCGTCCTGATAGGCGCGTTCCAAGAATCCATGCCCAAGCAACCGATGGACTTCCATTGCGGCGCCAATAATTGCATGTGTCTGTGGATCCCTGTCCATCATCTTCTCTTCTCTGCGGAAATCTGCGCAATCTGCGGATAGACTTCCTAAAATGCCGCCTCTTCCAGGATTGCCTTGAGCCGCCCCATGAACTGCGCGGCCACGGAACCGTCAATGACGCGGTGGTCGCTGGAAATCGTGAGTTTCATGATGGGCCGGATCTGTATGCCGCCGTCTATGACGACGACCCGGTCCTTCATCTGGCCGACGGCGATGATGGCGCTGTCGGGCTGGTTGATGATGGCGGTGAAATGGTCCACGCCGTAGGCGCCCAGATTGGACACGGTGAAGGTGTTGCCCGCGTACTCATCGGGCAGCAGCTTGCCCGTCTGGGCCTTGGTGGCCAGTTCCTTCGTGGCGGCGCACAGGCCCTCCAGCGAGAGCGTCTGCGCCTTGCGGATGACCGGCACGATGAGGCCCGTCGGGAGCGCGGTGGCCATGCCGAGATTGATGTCCTCGACCTGCTCGATCGCATCGCCGCACCAGCGCGCGTTGACCTGCGGGAACTCGCGCAGCGCCTTGACCGTGGCGTAGAGCACCAGGTCGTTGAAGGACGGCTTGAACGCCTTGGTGTGCGCGCGCAGCGCCTTGGCGCCGCTCATGTCCACCTCGACGGTGACGTAGTAGTGCGGCGCGGCGAACTTGCTCTCGCTCATGCGCGTGGCGATGATGCGGCGCATGGGGGAGAGGGGGACACGCTTGGCACCGGGCGTCTCGCCCGCAGCCGCCGCCGCAGGGGCGGCCGGTGCTTTGGGTGCGGCGGTTGCGCCGAGCACGTCGTCCCTGGTGACCTTGCCGCCGATACCGGTGCCCTGCACGCCGCGCAGATCCACCCCGGCATTCTCGGCGACACGCTTTGCCACGGGCGTCGCCTTTACGGAACCGGCGGACGCGGCATAGGCCTCCACGTCCTCCGACAGCACGCGGCCGCCGACACCGGTGCCGGGAACGAGCGCCGGGTCAATGCCCTTC
>CALDSM010000892.1 GCA_937923585.1 uncultured bacterium | reverse complement strand
CGGTCCGGCCCAAGATATTTCTGTCCGCACAGGTAAATAATCAGGCCGGCAATCATGCCCACGCCCGCGGCGCCAAACCCCCAGTGCCACCCGTAAACCTCGCCCAGCGTTCCGCAGATGAGCGGCGAGAAGAAGGCGCCAAGGTTGATACCCATGTAGAAAATGCTGAAGGCACGGTCCCTTCTGGGGTCCCCCGGCTCATACAGGCTTCCCACCTGCGTCGAGATGTTGGGCTTGAACGCGCCGCACCCAATGATCAGGAAGAACAGGGCCGGATAGAACAGGCTCTCGACGGCCATGAGGAAATGACCGATGGCCATCAGGACCGCGCCAAGGATGACCGATTTTCGCTGCCCCAGCCACCGATCGGCCAGAATGCCGCCGAAGAGCGGTGTGAAATACACAAACCCGGTGTACAGGCCGTAGATGCTGGAGGCGTGCGGCTGCGAGAACATCAACTGCTTGGTCATGTAGTAAACCAGCAACGCCCGCATGCCGTAGTAGGAAAACCGTTCCCACATTTCCGTGAAGAAGAGAAAGTACAACCCCGTCGGATGGGTTCGCCTTGCCGTTGCATCAACCATGCCTGCTCCTCTCAGTCGTTCTGCGGGTTGAACCCGCCTTCCCTCCGGGCGGTTAGTTCAGAAATTGGTCCGCGAAGTGCTTCGGGGTTAGCCCCTCCCCGGTGGCTTTCGTGATCAGTTGCTCCCAGGGCAGGGATTTCCCAAGCACAAATATCCTTTGGGCAAGGTAGTCACCAATCTCGGGCCGACCCGCATACTCCGGATTTCTGAAATCGCCACCCTTGATCACATTCTGAACCATGAAGGCGTTAATCTGCGATGCTAGAAGCTCTCCCAGCAGGTAATTGTGGTAGTAACAGGGCACCGTGGCGATGTGGATCTTGGCGGCCCAGTCCGGTTCATTTCGCCCGTCGGGCTTTCTGATCATCTGGTACTTCTCCACCAGCGCCCACCACAGCGCGTTCAGGTCCTGTTTGGGGTCCTCATACAGGCCCTTTTCAAAATGGTACATCACCTGGGACCAGCGGGAAAACACGATTTCCTGAAGCCGAACCATGTTGAAGGCGTTGTTTGCCGTCCTCTGTGCCTCGGCCTCCGGCAGTCCGAGCATGGTCTTCATGAAGCTGGCGTTTGACGCCAGCCGCCCGAACATCATCGCAATCGCCTCGGTTACGAAGGTGTGGGCCTCTTCCCTCAGGACATAGGGCAGCCCTGACTTAACGTAGCCCATCGAGTAGACGGCATGCCCCAGTTCGTGCAGGGTCGTTTCCATCCATTCGGAGTCATTCTTTGCGTTCAGCAGGATTCTCACATCACCCCTTCGGTCTATGTCCGTGCAGAAGGCATGCTGTTCCTTCCCCGGCTTCTCATAAAGGTCGCTGTTTGCGAGAATGCCATCCACCTCTATTCCGATTCCCCTGTAAAACTTCCGCGCAACCTCCACAACATCCGCGCCCTTGTAGAATGCATCCATGTCAACGGAATAGACGGCGGGAGCCTTCTGGAAGAACCGGTTCTGGTAATGCCAGGGCATCAGGTCTTTGACGGGAACGTTTAGCCGCGCGGAAAGAAAGGGATCTATCTCCTTGTCCTTAATCTCCCGATACTTGTCCCTCGTAAGGCTGTCCAACTGCTCGAAGAGCGCCTCAATGTGCGCCGGGTCCTGTTCATCCAGCCGCAGGGACATCTCGTAATAGTTTTTGAAACCGATATCCCTGGCGATGGCGTTTCTCCTTTCGGCAAGCTCCAGGACATCTTTCTCCACAAGCGCTCCGACCTGCTTGCTTCCGAGCCAGGCGTCGCGCAAAAGCGCAGAGTCCGTCGAGTCTCCCAGTATCTTCTCGATTTCATTGTCCGTGACGGTGCGGCCGCCCACGGTCGCGCGATAGGTCGAGAATCGCTGCTCCACCTTTGTTTCCAGCTTGACGATCTCCTCCAGCTTCTCCGGAGGCGCCTGGTTGCTTCTGAAGGCGTCCAGCAAGAGATCAAGTTCCCTCTTCAGAACGGGGTCTGTGATCGCGTTCGCCTCCTTGAGCCGTTTCAGGGTTTCAAAGTCCTTCTTGTCCGAGAGAATCCTGGTGATCTCGATCTTGAGTTTCTCAGACTGCTTGTAGTCCTCGTCCTTGCCGGATACGGCCGCGTTGTACCAGGCGAGGTTGGCCGCTTTCGCCAGCGGGACCATGCGGCTTTCATAGTTTTCCAGGAATGTCTTGAAATCCATGGTCTCCCCTTGGGCAAAGGCGGAAGATAACGGGAGCAAAAGGACCGTTGCTGCCAAAATGAACAGAATCTTGCTCATGATGCACCTCGGTGTTGGTTGTGCGGGACAAACGAAGGCCGCGCGTCCGGAATCAAGCACGCAATGGCTTTGTCCCGCCTCATATTATCTCCTCCGGTCGCGGCGGAAAATGCGGAGCAGAAGCACCTTTGTCCGCCCCAACATCCCCAGTTCGGCCAAGGCTTCAGCCTTGGCCTGTTCCTCTGCTGCCAACACGGCGGCCACGCCGACACGCTCACGGTAAACCGTGTACAGATTCAACAGTTCTTTTCGGAATTCGGCCGCGCTGGCAAAACGCCCGTCAGGGTTCCTTGCGAGGGCCTTCTCCGCGAAATGGTCCGCTTCCGGGGGCAGGTCGGGGCGGGTCTCGGTGAGCTTTGCCAACTGCGGCACGGCACACCCGGCCGCAACGTTCTTGGGCGTCCCCTGGCCCTGCGCTACGGCCTCGGCCACCATGCGGGGCGTCCGCCCGGACAGCATCTCATAGAACATCACGCCCAGGGAATAGAGGTCCGCCCGGTGGTCCACCACCGAGGCGTCCTGTTCCTGTTCAGGGGACATGTAGTCTATCTTGCCGAGGTTGAAGCCAACCCGGGTAAGCCCTTTGAACCGGTCATCCAGTTTGGCCAGACCAAAGTCGAGCACCCGGATCGAACCGTCCGGCAGCACCATGACATTTTCCGGGGACAGGTCGCGGTGGATGGTGATCCGGTGGGCGTGGTCCAACGCCTCGCACACGAGGCACAGCACGCGGACCGTGGCGCGCAGGCTCAGGCGCTTGTCCTGGCGCAGCCATTGGCGAAGGCTTTTCCCCTCCAGATATTCCATCGTGTAAAAGAGGGTGTCGTTCCATTGCCGGGCGTCGAAAATCTTCACAATCCCCGGGTGGTGAAGCTGGCGCGCCAGTTTGACCTCCCGCACAAAACGGGACAGCGCCTGCTTGTTTCCTGTGTATTTGGGGTGCAGCGTCTTGAGTGCCACTTCCGTGCTCGACTGGCGGTCCAGCGCCTTGAACACCTGCCCCATGCCGCCCTTGCCGATCATGCTGCGGATCTCATACCGGTCCGCAACCAGCATGCCCTCTTCAATGCGTTTCTCTGTCGGCGGACGCTCCATGAAGAACCTCAGACACCCTTTACAAAGCGAACTGACTATATAACATTAACCGGGAAGACCATTCATCTTTTCGCATTGCGGGTTTGTCATCTGAACGGTCCATAGCCCCGTTCCGGACTTCGGGTCTCACATTGCAGAATTCTTCGCACAACCCCGGGAACATCTCGATGATTGTGCCGTCAAGGTTCCATTTGATATCCGGCTTCCCCTAAAATCGGGCGAACCAGTCAAAGGAATGTGGTTGTGCCAAGAACACGAAAGACAGTCAGGCTGTTGCTTGCGGCGGCCACACTGCTGCTGCTTGCGGGCGGTGGGTTTGGATGGCACGTGGGATTCCACAACCTGGGGCTGAACCGCAATTTTGACCCGCAGCGGGTGGCGGCGGCGGAAACCCGCATGTGGCAGGCCTACTATGGCGGAAGGATGGCTAGCCTCGCATACGAAATGGCCGGGCTGATGCGCGAGCAAATGGGTGCATCCCTGTGGACAACCAAGCGGGTGATTGAACCCATGGCCGAAGGCACCCGCATCTTCGCCCGAGGGAAGGGGGACTATAACCGGGAGGTGCTGCCCAGACTGGAAATCTCCTACGCCCGGCTCGGCAGCGCCTGCGGCGAAACTTGGAACCCGCACGAAGTGGCGCAGGCCGAACTGGCATGGTGGGTGGCGCGTCGAACACCGGGAGAAGATGCCCCCGAGCAGGTGGGCGCGAAAATAGCGCGTCTCTATACACTCATTTACAGCCGCGACAATGCTGATGTGCAGAAAGCCGGATTGATGCGGGCCCGGGCGGCCGCGCTGCGCGATGCGGGCGGGGACAACGCCGACTGGCCCGCCATTGAGACGCTGCTGCTGGAATCGTACAAGGCGTTGCTTCGGGGCGTTCAGTAGTCACGGGAAACGCCGGCATCCCTGACGGCTCTTTTCGTGCCATGTGATCCGTTTCGGCGCGGCGCCGCCGACGAACGTTCATCGCCACAATTCAAGGAACCTGAAAGTGAAATCAACAGACGACAATTGGGTGACGCGCGATTACATCATGGCGGCCGCGGTCATGTCACTGATGGGCGGCTTCTATTGGGCCATCCGGGGTACAACGGGTTATGGCGGTGAGACGGGCGGCATGCTGGCCGGGTTTGGTTGGGCGCTGCTGTGGTATGGTTTGTCCCGATCCGGTGATGGGGCCGAACGCCGCCCCTACGGCGGGCCATGGATGCTGCCCGCCATCACGCTTGGAATCGCTTTGGGCGGCTTCACGGGGTACGGCGTGTACATCAGTTGGGTGAAGGGAATGTATTGCCTGAACTATCCGGAAGCATGCCGTCCCGTCCCCGTGTGGACCGGATACGGGATGCTCTTTCTGTGCGGGCTGCACTGGGGTGGAAACACGGGCTGTTTCATGGCATGGTGCGCCCCGAAGCGTCCCTTGCGCTGGTATGACTGGGCGGCGCGACTGGGCTGCGGCGCGGCAGGCGCCGTGGCCGCGGCGTGGTTTGTACGGGCCTATCCGCAACTCTTCCTGCCTTTCCACGATGAAGGCGTCTACAGTGTGCCCGAATACAGGACCTGTATACGCGCGCTGGACTCAATTCAGACCATCGCCCCGCATGTGGGACTGCTCACCGGCTTCCTGGCATACGAAGCGCTCAGGCGGGACACTCAGGCCGTGGCCATGATTCTCACCATGGCGCTGGGCTTTGCGATTCCCTTCAGTGCAGGGGGATACTGGCAGACCTTCGATGGATCCGCCCTGCATATCAGTTGGTGGAAGAATTGGGAGATGACCATAGGTCTGGGCGGCGGGTTAGCCTTTGGCCTGGCGTTCTGTTGGTTCAATCAGCCCGGTAAAGACCAGCGTCAGCCTCTCGGCAACTTCTCCGGGATGCTGTTTCGGTCCGGAATGCTGCTGTGGCTGCCGACAATCTTCGTCATGAAGGGACTGTTTGAAGGCTGCTGCAAAATAATGAAGAAACAACCGACACCGGCAGGGTACGGGGTAATACTGGTCGTGGCCACCGTTTACGCGGCAATATGGATTTGGCTCGATCGGGCAGACAACCGCATGCAGCGTGCCGACGGTTACGTGCTGTCATACAGGTCAATCGTGGCTTTCCAGCTCTTGCTCATTCTCTCCGGATGGGCGGTCACGCTTCTGGCGGGATGGAGTCTGGCAAACGCCGTTATCGCCGTGTTGTATGTGCTTTATTTGGGCGGTAGCGCAGCGCTCCTGTGGCGGCTCCGCCGCCGTTTCGGCGACCTGCGAACGGAGTAAGCTTCAGCTACCCTATCTTCCGTCGGAAACCTGACCCTGCGGCGGTGTTTCCGCCAGCTTTCGCTGGACATAATCCTTCACATAGGCCCCGATGATGTTGACCTTCAGTTCCATGCCGACGGGGGTCACGTGGCATACGTCGAAGAAGTGATCCATCCCGGCGCGCATGTTCTCAGCCACCGGCACATAGTGGATGCCTTCCCCCTCGCAGGTTTCCTTTAGCAGTCGGTTGTAGATGGCCAGCACGTGGCGGTAGGAGCCGAAATCCAGGGCCTGGCTGTTCCAGACATTGCGCATGTTCATGTCGAGGAAGATTCGGTCTCGGAGTTCCCACCAGGAAACCGTCGGGGAGGCAAAGCTGCAGCAGGCCATCTCGGCGCCCTGTTCCCGGACTGCGTAGTTCATTGCCTTGATATTGCGGAAGGACGTTTTCCGAAGCAGCCGGATGATGCTCTCATCGGAAGGAAGAAACCGCCGGTTGAAGTGGCGCAGGAGGAATTTGGACTTGGCCATGAGCCGCAACCGCCGGCTCATCTCCTTCTGCCAGATGGGGAAGTCGAAGTGGTAGATGTCGTTAATCGCGTTGTAATGCAGGATCAGGTCCGGCTGAAGCACCAGGAAATCGGGCATGCGCATGCGCTCCGAGTCCGACATCAGTCCTATAATCCCGCAGTTGATGACTTCCACCCGGTCCGTTCCGAACCAGGTGCGCAGCTTGGTCTCCAGCAGGCGGGGATAGGTTTTGTCGTTGGAGTTGCCCTCCTCGGTCGTGGAACCGCCGATGCACACGATTCGGACAACGCCGGCCGGCTTGGGCACCACCACGTCGCGGTCGCGGAAGCCGAAGTTGTTGTAACTGGCAATCGCGCCCGGTTTCGACCAGTTTCGCTTGTACAGGAAGTAGGGGATGATGAAAGGGGAATCGGGCTGCACCAGCCCGGGATTTGTCAGAAGCTGTTCCGGCGGCAACTGGAACGAAACATTCCGCAGCAACATTTGAACGCGCTGAATCGAGCCGTCGGGTGAGACTATCGGCGTTACCATGGCCTTGTAAAACATCGTTATGCCCGACAACTCGAGACAGGGCAGTTTGCAGTCCACCGTGACGGGTGCTGTCGCCGTTCTCACGGCGACATACGCCGGTTGCCATCCTTCAAAGATGAATCCGTCGCCCTTTGCGCGGATCTCCTCCGCAAGAAAGCGCTCAAACAGGGGATCGCCATGCGTTGAGAGGAGCCTGCCCGAACGGTCGAATTCCAGCAAGAGCTCGTTCTGCAGGGCAAGGATAACGTTGAGGTTCTCCTCGCTTTGCGCCGCATAGGCCTCGCGGGCCTTTTCCTTGTCAGCGGTAACCGGTTGCGCGGGCGCGACCGTGGAGGGGGAGAAGACATCTTCGTTCTTGGAGGGGCTGAATTGCGTGTTCGATTTCCGCAATTCCTCCTCGGGGACCATGCGGTAAACCTTCTTGGACTGTTCCTCGAAATACCGCTTGTAGAGGCGGTTCTCAAGGAAGCTGCGGCCCTGCTCAAAGGTCTCCAGCGCCACAACCGCCACCGCCAGCCAAACCACGGTGAAGACCAAATAGAATCCGGCCCGCAGTGCCCGGCGTACGGCACGCCGCGTACCCGCGAGCGGGGGAGTGGTCGTCGGTTCGCAGTTGGTGTCTTCCGGAGTCGGCATCTGGCTGGGTTCCCGGCAAGTGCTCACAAGCCCGCAAGTCGCAATCGTCTGAAACACAATCGCTGCACCAAACCATTATGTGGGTGTCGCCCAAGCGTGTCAAATTGCGCCGCGAAACAGTCTGTCCAGGCCCAGCGCACGCGGCAAACCGCCCTCTGGACAAACAGTCCGGCGATTCGGCATAGTCTCTGAGAGGCTTTGGGCCTCAAATCGCGCCGCATCCTGTGATCGGCCTAACATGCGCACTCAGACACAACGGAGGACATTGCCATCATACCCATGCTTTGCATGAATCGCCGGCCTTCCATCGCACTCGTGGGGATAGCCGTCCTGAGTTCGCTGACTGTTACTGCCCTGGCCGTGGCACCGGACGCGCCGAGTCAGGAAACGGCGGACGCGCCCGGCCGCGAGTTGTTTGCCGACCCCGCGTTTGCCCGTGGCTTTGTGCTGACGGCGGCGAGCCATCCCGCGCCAAAAGTGGAGTTGGGCGTGCTCCGCATTTCAAATGCCCCGGAAGACGCCTCCCCCGCGTGGCGAATGCCCCAGTGGGCCAGCCGTGAACTGCTCCAGCCGGGCGGGTGCGCAGACCTGGGTGGGGGGAAGTGGAGCGCCGAGAACCGGGCGAAACGCGTGGTCGTCGAACGGCTTGCCGATGGCCGGACGGGACTCCGGCTGGAAGTCCGCGGCGATTTTGAATATGACGGACACCTGCGCGCGGAGGGGGAAGCCTGGCCGCATCTGCTGATTGAGCAGCGTTTCGAGGAACCCATCGTTCCCAAGAACTGCAAGACACTCTCTTTCTCGGTGGAAGCGCGCATACCCTTCTGCAAACCGGCCCCGTGGAGCGAGGGCAAACGCAGTCCCGGACTGCACACCGCCCAGGTGTCCGCGTTCTGGACCGTACACAATGCCACGAAGGGCAATCCGGACTGCGGCGACATGATCTGGTTTGGGATTCCCATCTTCGATGCGCGCCATGAGATCCCCCCCGCCTACTATGCGGTGGATGCGGGCAAGGCCGACGCAACAGGCAAGTTCATCTGCATGCTCGACGGCAAACGGTTCTGGAACGCTCCAACCGGAGACGGTGCCTGGCACAAGGTGGAAACGGACCTACTACCGTTGCTGCAGGAAGCGGTGACGCTGGCCCGTCAGCATGGTTACCTCAAGAACACCGGGTACGACGACTTGTCCATTGACTCGTTCAATCTCGGCTGGGAAATGCCTGGGCCGTATGACGCGGCACTGGAAGTGCGTGGGCTGTCTTTGCTCGGGGAGACCAAATAGGAGGAGTTATGTTCCTGCAGCGGCCACCTTTCGGATCGCCTGCGCAATCCAGTCTGCATGTCGGTCTTCGAACGTCTGCGAAAGTGAGATGATTACGGTGCGCCCGAGGATGTCGAGCGTTCGCGGGCACATGTCGGGGCTGTAGGTGCGGGACGTATCGTGACTGGGTGAGGTCCACGGACCGCCATTCGCATCGGCGGAGCGTTTCTCCATCACGTACTCCCAGTAACAGTAGACGTGCCTGTCCGGGATACCCTTGTCGTACATGCTCCCGGCGGGTATGCCCTCGGCTTTGAGCGCGGCGGAAAACCATTTGGCGCGCTCGGCGTTGTCGAGCAGCAGCACCAGGTTGATGCCGCAGTCGCCGTCCGGGTCCGGGGAACGATACAGACGCACGCCGGAACAATCGGCAATACCCGCCTTGATGCGGCGCTGTAACTGCCGGGTGCGGGCGAGGATGCCCTCCATCCGCCCAAACTGCACGCAGCCCAGCGCCCCCTCCATTTCGTTCATGCGAAAGTTTTCGCCGGGGAAAGGGCCGACGGTGGTGTCGGAGGGGTTCCAATAGCACATGGCCGAATCATGGCGGATGGCGGCGCGCTCGAAGACCTGCCGGTTGTTGGTGACCACCATGCCGCCCTCGCCTGCCGTGATGATCTTGTACTGTTGCAGGCTGAAACAGCCGACATCGCCCATGGAGCCAAGACGCCGGCCCTTGTAGCTGCCGCCGCAGGCCTGGGCGCAGTCCTCGATGACCAGCAGGTTGTGCCGCCGCGCGATGTCCAGAATGCGGTCCATGTCGCAGGGGATGCCGCGCATGTGTACCGGCATGACTGCCTTCGTGCGCGGCGTGATGTGCCGCTCGATATCGCCCGGGTCCAGCGTGAGCGAGTCGTCAATCTCGGCGATAACCGGCACCGCGCCGCAGATAAGCACCGCCGAGGCCGACGCGATATAGGTGTGTCCGGGCACGATGACTTCGTCGCCGTCGCCGATGCCCAGGCCAATCATGCCGCAAATCAGCGCCGCTGTGCCGCCGCCCACGGCCAAGGCGTGCCTGCAACCGGTCATTTCCCGGAACAGCCCCTCGAGCCGCGTGCATTGGGAATGCTCATGGTCCAAGAAGCGGAAGACGTTCTGACTCCGCAAGACGGCCGTCACCGCCTCGATTTCCTCATCGCCGATGGCGGCCGGTCCCAGCCAGGGGGCGGGAAAAGGTTCCGTTGTCACCGGCGTGCCGCCGTCAATCGCCAGCAGTTCACTCATGGGTGCATACCCCTGTATAGTAGTGCGTCCAATGTCTTGACCGGCAACGATTGTAGCGAATCAGAACCGCAAATGGAACCGTATCGCGGCAGACCTGTCCGATGGCGGTGGTCTGCTGCCTGACGAATGTGCATGAGCACTGCTCCGCGGGAGGCATCACCGTGAAGAAATGGATAAGACGCATCGTCCTTGGCCTCATGGCCGCCACGCTGTTGCTGGCTGCATTCGTCTATGCCTGGTTGGTCTTTCCGCTCTGGGGCATGCCGTTCAACGCGCAGCGCCGCGGCAATCCGCCCATGGTGCCGGCCTGGGCGCTGGAATGCTGGCTTTGGGAAGGGGACGAGGAACAGCTCAACGCGGCGCATACGCTCGAACTGCTCAACGGTTACCGCGACAACGATATTCCGGTGCGGACCTATCTGATTGACTATCCGTGGGCAACGCGGCTGAATGACTTCAACATGGACGAGAGGCGTTATCCCAACCACCAGCAGTTTCTCGCGGATCTCAAGCAGCGGGACATCCGGACGGTGCTGTGGATGACGACCATGGTGAACAGCAAGAACGACGGCCCCGACCTGCTGGATTCGGCGGACTGGTTCAAGGAGGCGGCAGGCAAGGGTTACCTGTGCGGCGGGGATTACCAATGGAACTGGTGGCTGGGAAAGGGCGGATTCATAGACTACACCAACCCCCAAGCCATGAACTGGTGGCGCGGCATGCAGGACAAGGTGCTGGACCTCGGCATTGACGGATGGAAGCTGGACGACACCGCGTCCTTCTTCACCTCCCGTCCCCTGGGCGTCCCGGCCTTCTATCAGAAGACGCATGCGGGCTGGATGACCACACGGACCTACATGGATCATTTCTACCGCGATGAACTCAAATACGGCCAGTCCAAGAACCCCGATTTCATCACGCTGAGCCGGCCCATAGACAGCGTACTTCCCTGGGGGCATCCGGAGGGATTCACGCCGCGCGACGCCGCCATGGTGAACTGGGTGGGGGACAACACCCACACCTGGGAAGACAAGACACGAGGCCTTGAGCGGGCCATCCGCTGC
Organism: uncultured bacterium; assembly: GCA_937923585.1. Classification (GTDB taxonomy): domain Bacteria; phylum Hydrogenedentota; class Hydrogenedentia; order Hydrogenedentales; family CAITNO01; genus CAITNO01. Next base: position 2,815 of record CALDSM010000892.1, on the reverse strand, counting down.
ATCCTGGAAAGTGCCAGCCTTGGCTACAACAGCATCGGCTCCGATGTCGGCGGTTACCACGGCAACATGAAGATTCCGGCGGACCTCTACATCCGCTGGGCCGAATTCTCCGCCTTCTGCGGACTTTTCCTCAATGGCGGCCACGAGGAGCGCCGCCTTTGGATGCGCACGCCGCAGGAACTCGAACTCATCCGCCAGTACTCATGGCTGCATACCGAACTGGTGCCTTACATCTACTGTTCGGTCGTGACGGCGCACCACGGCGGAAGACGCCTCATGCGCCCGATGAAGGAGGGCAGGTACCAGTACGGTTTTGGTGACTGGCTGCTGGTGGCCCCCCTGTTTACCCCGTCCGAAAGCAGGGAAGTGATGCTGCCCGCGGGACAGTGGCGGTACTGGTTTGACGACAGCAAGGTCATCCAGGGGCCCGCAACCATTTCGCGGAATTATCCGATAGGCGAATTCCCGGTGTATATCCAGGACGGTGCCATCATTCCCATGCACATTTCCCGGGAATACACGAGCATCGGCGCGCGCGACTGGGACCCGTACCTCACGCTCAACATCTACCCCTGCCAGTTCAGCCGCATGGACATTCCCCACGCGGATAATACCGGAACGCTCCAGGTATCCGTTCGCGCCACCAACAATCAGACCGTAATCACCCTGGAAGGCGAGGCGAAGCCACACCTTTTGCGCATCTTCTCCGAAGACAAGCCTGCTTCCGTGGATCGCGACAAGGCAAAACTCGCCGAGGGAACCGATTGGGAATACAGCGAGGGAAGCCGGCGGCTGATCATCAAAACCCCGGCGCCGTCAAACGGGTCATACACGGTGAAATACCGCAGGTTGCTCTGAGACTGGAGCCTGCCCAGTGGACGTGCCCTCATGGGCACACGGTCCATTTGCACATAATACCCTCACCTTTCGCTCCGAGACCTCGATGTGGTTCCGTGAAAGACACCAGCGATCAAGGAACCACTATCAGTCGGTTCTCTGCGGCGGGTTCCCGTTACTACTGCCACCTGTCTTCGATACCAATTCTGGTCGGCCTCCCCGCGTGGCTGCCTCTTTTTGAGGCTTTCTAATCTTGAGCCCCACTGCACAGACCCCGAGCCAGTATCCCGACATGCAACCGAGCCAAGCAGATACTGGGCCCATTTCGGGGCTGATGAAGAAGTGTGAAAAGGCTAGAGCAAATGCACCACCTGATGCCGTGAGGAGCGCAAGAACCAGAAACGTCGTGCCCATATTTTCATTCCGCAGGGGCCAGTAGGATAAGGCGGCGAAGGCACCGCCGATGACGAAACCGATAGGAAGGCCGAAGCCCGACCCAAACTCGAACGTGGAACCTCCAACGCTGAACGACACACCGGCAAATATGGCACCGAACATCCCGCCGCCGACGATGGACACCGGAAAGTATACCGCCGTGCGCTGGACATGATAGTTCACACGTTGTGCGATCATGAACTGAATCCTACGCAGGATGTCGGAAACATTGTGCGGGTAACCGCAGGCCAATGTTCGGCCACGGACAGGAATAGGAAAACGGTCTCAGACTTCTCAGTTCAGGGAAGCGCCCCGACTATTCGGACTTGTCAATTCAGGGAAGCGACGGTGGGTTTCTGTTATTGCAAGCTAGTTCCATCACACACCCTCAGTCGCCGCTCTTTGTTTCCATGCCGCTAATTGCGTCACCGTGTAGCATTGATCGTATTTCACGAACGACCCTAAAAACATAAGGGTAGTTGAGCATCTGCACGTCCACTATTTCGCTGCTCTTCAGATGAATCCGCCCGACACAGTCACACGATTGCACATCTGCGATATGTATTACGCGAACCTTTCCTGCCATATCGGCGATTTCGATACTGTTCCCGTGTAACGTGATAGTCATGCCCTCTTGCCGAACCCTCTGAATACGACTTATATATACATAGAGGGCATACACAGAAGCGCCAAGCCAAGCCAGAAACAACAGTGTGTGTGATCGCACCTCTACTGGCATGACTGATAGAAGCACAAAAGGCAAGAACTCGACAAGAATGAAAAGGAGCAACCCAAGCTTGTACACGAACATGTATCGGTCACTGACTGAGTAGCATTTCATTGTACTGCCGCCAACGTAAGAATCTGGACTATTTCTTTCCAGGACATAGCGACATATCCAGAGTAGGCGCTGAAGACCAGTACTACAAAGTCAACAGGCCGCACATCTGAAAAGAAGTATAGGCGAGGTCGAATATGGTTCAGCACGCGGACTTCGTAGAATACCGCAATAAAGAGCATGGCGAATGCCTGGGCATTCATGTGAAACACAATCCGAAGCACAAGTCCAGTGATGACACCGATAAGCCAGCCCGCACCAAGCGTCAGCAAAGGCTGCAACAGTGAGAGAAGGAAAAGAAACAAGACGTGCTTTGACACGACACATATCCCGTTGGCATGCCTGCACCTTTCCTGCGCGGAAAACACCTAAGTGCACCTCCTAATCGCAGCATGCACTCGAGGTAGATCCAGCTATTCCACCCCATATGGATCCGTCGGTGGATCCAAGAGAAGTCAGAGCACTCCTGGAGGCACTACCAGCAGCGCGGGCAGAACCGGCAAATCCACCAAGAAGCCCTCCCAGTGCGCCGCCGCCGCCTTGTGATGCACAGCACGACAGGCTCTTGGAGGAGAATGCATCCTTTCCCTTCTCAAATACTTGATTGCACATGCATGTACCCATGCCCTGAACAGCTCCTCCCAAAGTGCCGAAAACCGAAGCCGCTGCACTACCTCCAAGCCCGTGGGCAAACTTGCCTACCAT
>CALDSM010000891.1 GCA_937923585.1 uncultured bacterium | reverse complement strand
GCCGAGGGCGGGGCCGGCCTGGAGCGCCTCCATGAGGACGCGGTTCATCTGGATGTCGGACATGCCTGGATAGCCGGGTGACCAGCGCAGCCCCGCCTTGGGGCCGATGCCGAGCAGTTCTCGCAGGAGTCCGTTCAGGTGATCGGCCATGTCCTCGGCGATGCGGTCGGAGAGTCCCTGCAGGAACAGGGCCGATTCGGAGTCGCCGTCGGCCTTCATCTTCTCGATGAAGGCGTCCACCTGGGGGCCGCTCGTGGTAATCTGCAGGCCCATTACGCCGGGTTCGGAGGCCGCGCCGCGGGGCGTGAAGAATTGGGCGCCCGACACCACGTCGTCCTCGCCTGCGCCGAGAACCGTGTTGAAGGTCACCCGCGCCATCTCGCGCGACGGGTCATCAGGGTCGAGCACGATGACCTGTTCGCCCTCGGACCAGCAGGGGAAGAGGCCCATCACGCCCTGCGGTTTGAGCCAGCCGTTGCGCGCCGCCTTGTCCACCCACTCGTTGAAGAGCGCGTCCAGTTCGGCGGTCGTGGTGTGGGTGCGCGCGCGCGAAAGCGAGCCGCCAAATTTCCAGTTGAGCGAATAAAGGTTCCTGCGGTCAATGTGCGGCGCGAAGTCGCGCAGATCGTACTCGATGCGGCGCGACCGGAACCGCGGTTCGGCGGGAAACGCCAGTCCCTCATGGCTGACCGCGCGGCGGGGAAGCGTCGCGAACAACTCCTCCTCGCGGGCGGCGCGCTGCATGGCGTGCTGATAGCGATGGATGAGTTTCGTCCGGTTGGTTTCGAGCAGTTCCGCCTTCTGTTCGGGCGCGGACGTTTTGATTGCGTTCATCACATTGACGCCGTCCATGGCGGTGCGGCAGTAGAACACGTCGCCGCGCATGTTTGCGGTGTCGGCGCCCCCGGCCATGGCGACAAACGCGGCGTGGCGCTCGCTCACGGGCGCGCCGCCGACGAGCACGGGCAGGTCGAGCCCCTGTTCGCGCATCATCTGCGCCACCGTGATCATGTGGTTCGAGGTCTGCACGAGCAGTGCGGACATGCCAATCGCGTCGGCGTGGTGTTCGCGTGCCGCGTCTATGAACGACTGCAGGGGCGTCATGGTGCCGAGGTCTATGACACGGTAACCGTAGTTCTCCAAAAGCGTGCGGGCAAGGTCTTTGCCGATGGAATGCACGTCCTGGTAAACGGTTCCGATGACAACCGTACCCTTGTAGTCAATCTTTGCATGCACGTCAATGCCGGCCTCGTCGCGCATGTATTTTTCGAGAAAGCCCATGGCCTGGCGCATGACATCGGCCGACTTGAGCAGGTGCGGCAGCGACACCTCGCCGCGGCCGAACCCGTCGCCCAGATCCTGCATGGCGCGCATGAGGTGCGTGTTGATGAAGTCGAGCGGCGCGTGCCGCTCCATCGCGTCGGCCACCTGCAAGACGATGCGGTCCTGATAGTCGTAGTTGCGGCCATTGAACGTGAACGAGCCGGGTTGGCGCTCCTTGTGGCCGTCCTTGATCTTCTCGACGATGGCCTCCTCGGCGGGCAGTTTGTCATAGAGCACGCGTATGGGGGCCCCGCCGCCTGCCTTCTGTGCGGCAATGCCCTCCAGTTCGGCGAAGGCGTCCATGTCGCGCTCCAGCACCACGCGCAGCCCGAGGCGGTAGTGGGCCGGATCCAGGCTGGACACGAAGACGTAGTGGTTGGGGTTGATGATGGCGGCGTCGAGCCCGCGCTTGCGCGCCTCGTCCAGGAAGACGGACGTGAGCACGGTCCGCATGTAGGGCTTCTTGGCGAGTCCGTTGGTCAGGTTGCCCACCCCGAGCGAGGTATGCGTTTCGGGAAAGCGCTCCTTGACCAGGCGCACGCCCTCGAGCGACTCGACGGCGAAGTTCATGCCCTCGACCGACTCGGAGCCGATGGGGAACACATTGACATCAACGAAGATGCGGTCGGCGGTGACGCCGTAACGGTCGCGGGCGCGCTCAATGATTTGTGTCGCCACGTCGAGCTTTTCCTGGGCGGTGGCGGCGGGCCCTTTGGGGCCGGTGCACAGGGCGATGTAGAGCGGATCGTGCGCGGCGGTGGCGTCCAGCACGGCGTCAATCTTGAGCAGGCCCGGCGAGGCCTCCTCCATGGAGATGGAGTTGATGATGGGGCGGCCCGGATAGGCCTTGACCGCCTCGGCCAGCGCGTCCACCTGGAACGAATCGAGGCACATGGCGCCGGAGAAGTCCACGGTCTGGGTATGCACCACCTCGCGCAGCACGGCCACCGTGTCCACCAGGTTCGAGTCCATGCACACGTCCACGACCTCGCATCCAAGCCCCTCGATCTGCTCGCGGGTGACCTCCTCGAGCACGTCGTGGTTGATGCAGGTGTCGTTTTCCACCGCATCGCGCACCTTTTTCGACCCGCGGATGTTGAGCCGCTCGCCAAAGCGGATGAGCGAGCGCGAACCGTCGAGCAGCACCGCCTCCTGCGGGCCGGACACGTACAGGCCGCGCTCGGGCGCGCGCTTGCGCGGCGTGACGCCCCGAACCGCGTCCACCGTGGCGGCAATATGGCCGGGCGTGGTGCCGCAGCAGCCGCCGACAATCTGCACGCCGAATTCGGTGACGAAATCGCGCATCATGCCGGAGAAGCGGTCCGGGGTGAACTTGAACACGGTTCTGCCGTTCTCCGACACGGGCAGCCCCGCATTGGGCACGACGGACACGGGCAGCGGCGAAAAGCGTGCCAACGTTTCAACCGGCTTGATCATCAGGTCGGGTCCGATGGAGCAGTTGATGCCGAATACGTCAATGCCGGTGCCCTGGAGCGTCACCTGCGCCGCGTGGATGTGCGTGTGGAAGATCTGCATGCGGCTGAACTGGTCCACCGTAACCTGCGCCATGATTGGCAGCGACACACCGCGCTCGCGCATGGCCTGCCGCCCGCCGAAGACCGCCGCCTTCAGTTCGAGGGCGTCCTGCTGCGTCTCATAGAGCAGCACATCCGCGCCGCCGTCAATGAGCCCCAGCGCCTGGCGGCGGAAATTGTCGGCCACCGCGTCGAAGGTGGACTGCCGCAGCGCCGCCCGCGTGCCCGACAGCACCCAGTTGGACGGCCCCATGGAGCCGACGGCGAACAGCGGGCGGCCGTCATAGGCGGGCTCGGCGCGATAACGGTCACGGGCGGCGCAGGCCAGCTCCGCACCGCGGCGGCTGAGATAATAGGCAAAGTCCTCGTGCGACAGGCGGCGCAGGTCCACGTGGTAGGGGTTGGCCGCGAAAAGGTCCAGATTGAGCCCGGAAAAGTCATACTCGGCAAGCCGGAGCGGGGAAGCGCCGAACGTGTTTGTCTCCACCGCGTGCGCCCCGGCGCGGAAGTACTGGAGATGGACTTCCATGACCGCCTCGGGTTGGGAGAAGCACAGCAGATCCCCCAGCATCTTGAAGTCTGGCCCGCCGTAATAGGCGTCGTCAAAGCCAAAACCATGGATGGTCGTGCCCATGGCCCCGTCGAGAAAAAGCACCTCTTGCTGTATGAATTGCCTGAAATCCATCCCAAATCCGTTCCGCTTGTGCATTAAGAAACACGGCAGGATGCCGCGCCTGTCTGTGGAAAAGACCCATTCTACCACGTTTTCAGGGGAGGTTGACAGCGGGCGTTGCGTGCGGCGGTTCCGGATGATACAATGCGAAAGGAAAACTGTATTTGTCCGCATTTTCTCCGTGTGCGGCCCGGCCGCGGGCGGATCAACCTTGCCGCGAGGATGAAAAGATGCTTTTGACCGACTACATTGAACAGAGTTGCATAGTTCCCGCACTGGCCAGCAAGACGAAGGCGGACGTGATCAAGGAGATCACGCGCCTGCTCTTCGAGAAGAAGAAACTGAAGGGCCTTGAGCCCGCGCTGGACCAGATCATGGCGCGCGAGATCACAGAGAGCACCGGCATCGGCCACGGGCTTGCGGTGCCGCACGCCCGGGTGTCGGGCCTGAAGTCGCTGTACTGCGCCGTGGGCCGGATCAAGGAGGGCATAGACTTCGCCGCTGTGGACAAGAAGCCGGTGCACCTCATTTTCCTGATTGCCTATCCGCCGACGCAGCAGACCACCTATCTGAACTTCGTGGCGACGCTGGCCAAGGTGCTGCGCACGCCGGAGAACTTCAAGGCCATCCTGAACGCGTCCGGGGCGGAGGAGATTCACCAGGCCATCGCCGAGGCGTCGGGAAAGATGGTCGCGCCGGAAGAGTACTACGCGAAGAAGATGAAGGCGGACCCGGAACTGTTGCAGGCGCGCGACGCGCATGCCGACCTCATCCTGCTGGCGCGGCTCCAGCTTTCGCAGGAAATGCACGACGCGGCGCGCAGCGGCAAGAAGCAGATCAAGCAGCGCATGGACAACATCCGCAGCCTGGTGGACGCGCGCATCATGCGGCACTACGACCGGCTGATGGCGGCGCGCCCGCCCGCGCTGGTGCCGGTCGAGGGCGATACCTGCCAGGGCTGCTTCATGAAGCTCCCCTCGCAGTTTGCCCAGAAGGTCCGCGAGGACTCGGATCACATCCACACCTGTCCCAACTGCAGCCGTTTCATCTATATCGTATAGCGGACTTTTTGTGACAATCTGGCCGAACGGAGAAGAGTTTCTTTCTTGCTCTTGCTCTTAATCTTGCTCTTGCTCCAGTTTGGTGAATATAGAAACAAGTTGATAATGCAGCCTCTCTTTGAAAGAAGTTTGCATGGGCATAATGGTTTCTACCGATTTTCGGGCAAGCTTAAGAGCAAGAGCAAGAGCAAGAAAACAAGGCAGCCTGCGGCAATCCAAACGGTTACGGCGTTTCGGACCACCGCTATGCCCGCATCCCGCCCGGGGGTGGAGGAGAGACGACGATGGACGATAGAAAACTGGATGAACTCATCAGGCGCGTGGACCTGTTTCACGGGCTTGAGCGCGACGATGTGGAGAGGATCTTCTCCAAGGGCATGACCATGCGCGCCCTGAAGGACGACGTGATCTTCTTCAAGGGGACCGTGGGCAACCAGATGTACATCGTGCTGGGCGGCAGGGTGGGCGTGTTCAGGGGCGAGAAGTGCATCGCCGAGCTGCACACGGGCGACATGTTCGGCGAGATGGCCCTCGTGAACAAGGAGCCGCGCAGCGCCACGGTGAAAGCCATCGAGCCCAGCCATTTGTTCGTGCTGTCCGAAGGCACGTTCCAGTATCTGCTGACAAAGCGTGTGGCCGTGCAACTGCTGCTCAACATCGTGCGCACCATGAGCCATCGCCTGAAGGCGACCAACGCGGGCGGCCAGTAACGGCGGGAGGCCGCGCCGGCGTAGAAGAGGCTTCCAGCCTCTTTCCGGCTTGATCCCAGATTTGGGCGCAAGAAGAACGCGGCAGGATGCCGCGTCTACGCCGCGCCAAAGTCAGACATCGGAAAACATCTCGGGACGCAGGCCGATATTCACGATGCTGCACGCGAGAATGGGTTCCAAGCCCAGCGCACGGGCGGCGGTGACGAGTTCGGGGCTTTCCGAGCCAGGATTGAGGAAGAATTCACGCGGCTTCTTCGCGGCAATCGCGGGGAGCATGGCCAGTCCCAACGCGGGCGGCACATACATGGACACGCGGTCCACCGCTTCGGGAACCGACTCAATGCCGGGATATGCGGCCAAGCCCTCAATCTGCTTTGCGCCCGGGTTGACCGGATACACGGTCCAGCCGCCCTGCAGGAAGGCGCGCACGGCTTTGTTCCCATACTTTCGCCGGTCGGCGGACGCTCCGACAATCGCTATGCTTGGCATGGCGGGGTCTCCTGCCTCTTTCAGGCCACAACCGCCAGGGCTGAACGGCAGTCAAAAGGTTCGTTCCGCGTGACAACGCGCCGCCGTGACGGTTACTATACCGGGGTTTGTTCGCCTTCGTTCAACGCAAATAAGGACAGAATCTATCATGATTTGGGTTAAGCGCATCCTCAAAGGGGTGGCCGTTTTCGCAGTTCTGCTGGCTGTCTTCCTCTATTTCTACCTGTTCTTCCCCATGTGGGGCGTTCCGTTCAACGCCCAGCGGCATGCGAACATTCCCCTGACCCCCGCCTGGGCGCTGGAACCGTGGATTTGGGAGGACGACCACAACACGGCGGACTTCACGCTGGAGATGCTCAACGGCTATCTGGAGAATGATTTCCCCGTGACCACGGTGCTGATTGACAGCCCCTGGTCGCTGCGCTACAACGACTTCATCGTTGACGAGCAGCGTTTTCCCAATCCGGCCAAGTTCTTCAAGGATCTGCAGGACCGCAACATCCGTGTCGTGCTGTGGATGACCTCCATGGTCAACAGCAAGAGCAGCGACACGGCCATCCAGGACTCGGCCGACTGGTTCAACGAGGCGGCGCGCAACGGTTACCTGGTGGGCGGCGGCAACCAGGAGAAATGGTGGAAGGGCCGGGGCGGCTGGGTGGATTACACGAACCCCAAGGCCATGGCATGGTGGCGCGGCCTGCAGCAGCAGGTCTTTGACTGGGGCATTGACGGCTGGAAACTGGACGGCACGGCGACGCTGTACCGCGGCAAACTGGGGCCGCTGCCCACGCTTTACCAGCGGACGGCCCAGGGCCTGATGACCACCCGCGGCTACATGGACCACTACTACCGCGACGAGTACCGGCACGGGCTCACGCAGAATCCCGAATTCATCACGCTGGCCCGGTCAATGGACAGTATTCTTCCGTGGTCGCACCCCGAGGGCTACGCCCCGATAGACGCGGCCACGGTGAACTGGGTGGGCGACAACCACCATGACTGGAGTTACGAGAGCGAGGGTTTGGAACGCGCCCTGCACTGCATCCTCAAGAGCGCGAAACTGGGCTACAACGTGATTGGTTCCGACATCGCGGGCTACCACGGCGGTGACGTGATTCCAGCGGACATCTACATCCGCTGGGCGCAGTTTTCGACCTTTTGCGGGCTCTTCCTCAACGGCGGCCACGGCGAACGGCGCATGTGGAAACGCTCGCCGGAGGAACTGGAACTGGTGCGCAAGGCGCAGTGGCTGCATTCGGAACTGGTGCCCTACATGTACAGCCACTGCGTGGCGGCGCACAAGGGCGGCAAGGTGCTGATGCGGCCGCTCAAACAGGGCAAGTACGAGTACCTGTTCGGCGACGATTTCCTTGTCGCGCCGATCTTCGAGAAGAAAGACGCGCGGGAGGTGGTGCTGCCCGAGGGCCGCTGGCGTTACTTCTACAAGGACGAGGAGGTCATCCAGGGGCCGAGCACCTTCACGAAGAACTTTCCCATTGACGAGTATCCGGTGTACGTGCGCGACGGCGCAATCATTCCGATGAACGTCCGCCGCGATTACACGGGCATCGGCTCCAGGGAGTCGGAGGGTCTGCTGACGCTGAACATCTACCCGCAGGGCGAGAACAAGTTCGCCGTGCAGCATCCCGACAACAGCGGCGAACTCGACGTGACCGTGAAAGAGGGCGCGCCGCTGGAAATCGCGCTGGAAGGTGTCGGCAAGCCGCACCTGCTGCGCGTGTTCAGCGAGAAGAAGCCCGTGTCCGTCCAGTGCAGCGGCGTGGCCATGACTGAAGGGACGGACTGGGAGTACAAAGCCGAACAGAAGCGGTTGATTATCCGCAACAAGGCCGCGGGCACGGGCAGGTACGCGGTGGCCTTCTAAGAACCTGGACAAAGCGCCGTTGGGAGCGCCCGTCACTCCCGCGCAGGCGGGAGCATCCCTGTCGGCTGTCTTTGCCCTACTTCTTCGCCTTCAGGTACTTGTCGAAGAAGTGGTTCATGAACCACTGGCAGCGGACGTTCACCTCAAGCGCAATGTCCATGGTGTGCGGATAGCCGTCGAACTTCTCGTATTGGACGGGCACGCCGAGCTCTTTCAGCTTGGCGTAGAGCATGTCGGACTGCGCCATGGGCACGACATCGTCAATGGTGCCCTGCAGGATCAGCGTGGGGGGGGAGTTCTTGGTGACGTGCGTGATCGGCGAGGCCAGCGCGTACTGGTCGGGAATCTCGGCATAGGACTTGCCCTGGAAGAAGCGCGTCACCGTCGGGTTGTCGCGCGCATCTGGAACCGTGATGTCCGTCGGACCGTACAGATCCACCACCACCTGTACCGCGCTGCTTTGGTCCGAATAGCCGCCGTCGCCCTCCAGTTCTTTCACCCCCGCCGAGTAGCCCAGCATCATGGACAGATGCCCGCCGGCAGAGCCGCCGATGGCGGCGACGCGGTTCTTGTCAATGTGATACTTGTCCGCATTGGCGCGCAGGAAGCGGACGGCGCACTTGGCGTCCTGGATGCAGGCGGGGAAGGGGAACTTGTCGGCGAAGCGGTAGGTGATGCTCGCCACGACATAGCCGCGCTGCGCGTAGCGCACACAGTAATACTTGTAGTCGGTTTGCTTGCCCGAGGTCCAGCCGCCGCCGTGGATGAAGATGAGCAGCGGCAGCGGCTTGTCGTTGCCCTTGGGCAGGTACAGGTCCAGTTTCTGCCGCGGATCATTGGTTGTCGCGTAGGTCAAATCGGGAAGATACTCCACATTCTCCGGAATGGCGATGGGCGCATCTATGTCGAGCAGCGTCAACTGCCCCGCCGCCGCTGCCAGAATAAGATGTCCCTGTTCGGTGAAGCCCGTGGGAATCTCCGGCGGGGTCGGCGCGGCAAGCAGCGCGGCCTCGTCGAACGCCCGCGCGGACGGAACAAACGCTGCAATACAGACCATCGCGAACAGCGCAACGGCAAAAAATCGGCATTTTACGGACACATTCATGGAGAATTCCTCTGGTCTTGTTCTGTGTGTTGTGAGCGTTTTGCGGCCAACAAGAAGGGAAGAATGGCCGCAAAATCACAAGATTCACTAAAGGTTTCTGATGCCCTTTACTCTATTGGACTCTCGTCGCGTACCGCAAGTTCCGCCAGCACCTCCACGTGGGGCGTGTGGGGGAACATGTCCACGGCCCGAATTCCCTCAAGCCGGTACGCTTCCAGATAGGACGGCAGTTCACCCGCCAGTACTTTGGGGTTGCAGGACACATAGAGCACGTGCGGCGGGCGCAACTCCACGATCCGGCGGGTCGCCTTGGGGTGCATGCCCGAACGCGGTGGGTCAAGAATGACAGCCGTCTTTCCCTGAAAGCCGCCCGCGGTCAGCCGGTCGCGGAGGTAGTTCTTCACCTCGTCGGTGACGAACTCCACATTGCCGATGCCGTTGACGGTGGCGTTGTGCCGGCCGTCCTCGGAGGCGGCGGCCACCGACTCGACGGACCACACCTTCTGCACCAGGTCGGCGCAGGAAAAGGCGATGCCGCCCATGCCGCCATAGAGGTCATACAGGGTGTCCGGCGCGACACGGCGCGTCCAGGCACGGATGAGCCCGTAAAGCCGTTCCGCGCCCAGGGGGTTGGTCTGGAAGAAGCTCAGCGGCGAAATGCGGAAGGACAGCCGCAGCCCATCCGCCTTCAGCGCGGCCAGTGCGGACGCAGGGTCTTTCCAGGTCTCGCGCGGCGGGTCTTCCCGAATGATCAGCGTTTCCTCAATGGCCGGCGCACCGTCGAGCAGTTCCAGTTCGTCCGCCGTGGCCACTTCCGCGCCGCCGCTGAAGATGCCGCGGTAGACGGAATCCGGCCGGAAACTTTCCTTTACCGCTGCGACAAAAGGCGCGGTGTCCAGCGGTCCCGGCGAGGTGATAAGCACAACCATGCGCTGTCCCGTGCGCTTCGCGTCGCGCACCAGCAGCGCGCGCAGAAAGCCTTCCTGCCGCCGCGTGTCGAATCCGCTCAGGGCCAGGGGTTTGTGCCAGTCGTTGACGGCGGCGAACAGCCGGTCAGCACCCTCGGGGCCGATGCTGCACGCGTGCAATTCCAGCGGCCAGGACCAGCGCCCCTTCTCCTTGAAACCCAGCACCGTCTCGCGCACGAAACCCGGGGGAGGGGGTACTTCGTAGCGTTTCGGCGAGAACACAGGATCAATCTTGTTGCGGTAGTGCCACAGCACGGGGGAGGGCGTCACGTCAATCGGGCCGTCCCAGAACGGGGCAAACAGCGTGCGCAGTGCTTCTGTCTTGTTCGCAAGTTGCTGTTCGTAGGGGATATCCTGCGCGGCGCAGCCGCCACAGCGGCCGAAGTGCGGACAGGGGGCACTGTGGTTCATGCGCAGATCGCCTTCTCAAGCCCCAGCAGGGGAAACAACGCTTCCAATTTCGAGATGGTCGCGTCCGGTTGCGCATCGCCCGGACGGCGTTCAAAATGCTCGGGCGGCGTCCAGCGCGTGAAGTGGACCACGCGCATGCCCGCGCGTTTGGCCCCCTGCACGTCGGCCAGCCAGTTGTCGCCCACAAACAGCGCCTCTTCCGCACGAACGCCCAATTCGCCCAGGCTCGCGGCAAAGATGTCGGGATGCGGCTTGACCAGTCCGAGATCGCCCGACACCACCACACTGTCAAAGAAGGGCGCAAGCCGTACCTTGTCCATGCTCTGGCGGATGGCCACACCGTCGGGATAGTTTGACAGCAGGCCGATGGCAAAGCGGTTTCGCAGCGCGGCCAGCAATGGCGCCAGCGCGGGTTCCGCTTCCACCACGGCCACAAACGCCTGCCGCCGCACCTCGAGCAATTCGTTGAGTTCCGACTGGGTGGGTTCGACGCTGCAAAGGGCGCGAATCAGCGATGCGGTCATTTCCACCGGGTCGCTTTCCCGAAAGGCGGGCGGGTCCCCCTCATAGGGCCGCATGCGGTCTGCGTCGCGGTGCGCGTTGTAGCGGTCCCGATCAAGCGGGCCGTAGCGCGCCTCAACGGCCTCTCCAAGCCGCCGGTCGAATTCATCCACCTGCGCGCGGCCAAAGGGGATGAGTGTGTTGCCGTAGTCGAACACGATGGCCTTGATATCTGTGAATGGGGGGGGATTCGTCATTACTGCTCCGGGCTCGGTCTTATTACAAACTGTCGTCAACCAAGTTTTGGGTTATAGCCCCTGGATTCCCGCTTTCGCGGGAATGACGGTAAACACCAACCTCTTCCGTCATTCCCGTGGAAGCGGGAATCCAGGGATTGTCGAAAGACTGGCAGTCGTGCCTCACCGTTTCTTTTCCAGCTTCGCCGCGGCGAGGTCGTCCAGTTCGTACTTAATGCTTTGCGTGACGGGGAAGCGGAAGCCTGTCTTGGGGTCGAGGTCGAGATCCATTACCTTGAGCGCAACGGGGTGCTGGTCGCGTTTCCACTGGTTTTGCGCGAAACGGCGTGCGAAATCCGCCGTCCACGAGCGCAACTGCTCCGGCTCGTACTCCTGGTGGCGCGGCACGATGACTTTCCAGCAGTCGGCGAGCGACATGCGCCTGCGCGCGTACAGGTACATCAGGTCGTCGAGCACCACGTAGGGCATGAGGTCCTTCTCATCCTGCTGGTCCGGGGCAAGCTCGGCGCTGGGCGGAATGACCAGAACCTTCTCCAGCGACTTGATACCGTCGCGTTTCGCCAGGTAATCGAGCAGCTTGGACACGATGGTCTTGGGCACGTTGGCGATGGGGGAGTAGCCGCCCTGGTTGTCGCCGCCGGTGGTGCTGTACCCGACGGCCGCCTCGCTCAGGTTCGAGGTGACCAGCAGCAGTCCGTTGGCGCTGTTGCCCCAGTTGAGCATCATGGCGCCGCGCACGCGCGCCTGCAGGTTCTGTTTCGCCATGGGCGCGATCTTGTCCTCGTCGCCGAGCACCTCGCCCGCCTTCTTCGTGGCCACCACGGTCTCTTCGTGGATGCTGACCACCTTGAACGGCACGCCCAGCTCCTCGGCCAGCGATTTGGCCGCGTCAAGCGTGCCCGCGCTGCTGAAGGCGCGGTTGGGCAGGTAGATGGTGCTGACTCGTTTGGCGTAGTCTTTCGCCTTCGCGCCCTCCTCCAGGGACTTGGCGGCTTCAACGGCCATGAGCAGGCAAAGCGCGCTGTCGCGTCCGCCCGACAGTGCAATCAGGAACCGTTCGAACGCGCCGACCTTCTCGAAATAGTCGCGCAGGCCGAGCACCAGCGCATCGAACAACTCGTCCAGTGCCGGGTCACGCCCGTTCTCTTCCGCGCGTTTTGCCGGTTCACGCACGTAGAAGTTCTTGGGCAGGTATTCGGCGTATTCGGTCACGGAGGCCTGTCGGTACTGCACATTGTCGCAGTTCACCGTGAGCACGCCGTTGTGCACTGCGTCGCTCACATCCTTCCGCCAGGTGGTGTTCTCGGCGCGGATTCGGTCCAGGTTGTCGAGGTCCACGATGCCCGTGGTGAGCGTCCAGTACTTGCGCGAAAGCAGCGGCCCCTCGGAGATCAGCGCCTCGGGCGTGGCGATGAGCCCGCCGCCGTCGAACACGAGCCTGCTGTTGTCGCAGCCGACCAGGTTCGCGTACGCGTAAACCGACTTGAGCGTGTTGGCCGCGCCGAGCACGAGCCGCTTGCGGTCCTCGTTCTTCAGCGGCGTGAACGGCGATGCGCTGGGGTTGCAGATGATCTCCGCGCCCGCCCGCGCGCGGTCGGCGGCGGGGGAGGAGGCGGACCACAGGTCCTCGCAGATCTCTGCGGATACACGGCCGAAGGGCAGCTTGAACACCAGGTCGCCCGCGGGCACGCCGTTGATCTCGGTGACGCCGCCGGACCACGCGGTCCAATTGCGTCCCTCGTAGAAGATGCTGTAGGTGGGCAGGTGCTGCTTGAGCACCAGGCCGCGGATGATCTTGTCGCTGACCAGTGCGGCGGCGTTGTAGATCATCGCGCCGGAGCGCACGGGCAGGCCGATGAACGCCGTGATGCCGTCGCATTCGTCGGCCAGTTCGGCCAGCGCGGCCCAACTGTAGCGGGTCACGTCAGGCCAGAACACGCGATCCTCAAGGCTGTAGCCCGACACCGCCAGTTCGGGCGTGACGAGCAGATGCACGCGCTGGCCGCGCGCGGCGCGAATGACCGCGCGCAAACGTTCCGTGTTGCCGGCAAAATCGCCGACCTTCACCGACACGGAGGCGACGCCAATTTTTACGAGTCGCATGGCTTGTGGCTCCAGGTCCGGTACGCCGCGGGCGTCCGTCCGTCAGGCGAGTTCCGGATGCGTCATCATCTGGTCCTTCATCCCGCCCAGTTCCTCGGACAGCAGCACACGGTATATTTCCGGATTGCGCAAACGCTTAAACTCTTCGGGCAGTGCCGCAACGGCGTCCAGCGCGCGGCGGCGCACCTGCTCCACCGGCTCGGGCGGCGCGAGCCTTGCCCCGTCGGCAAAGACGGGCTTCAGCAGGGCTTCGGCCCGGACCGCGCCCTCAATCTGCGCGGATCGGTGGGGCAGTTTCTGTGACCTTCCGGCAATGATACCCGATTCGGGCCACGGGCTGCCTTCACGGCACAGCATGTCGCCCAGGGGCCGGTCGTCAGCGTCGAAATAGCGGACGATTTGCTTGCGGCCGGGGTCGGTCGCCTTTTCGACATTGGACGACAGTTTCATGCGGGGCTGCCAGCCCTGCGCGCCCTGTACCGCGGTCAGCTTGTACACGCCGCCGAGCGCGGGCGCGTCGTAGGCGGTGATCAACTGCGTGCCCACGCCCCAGGCGTTGATGCGCGCGCCCTGCCGCTTCAGGTCCGCGATGAGGTCCTCGTTCAGGTCGTTCGAGGCGACAATCAGGGGCTCATCCAGCCCGGCGTCCACCATCATGCGGTAGGCGACCTTGCTCAGTTTGGCGAGGTCGCCCGAGTCGAGCCGGATCGCCGGACGCACGTTGATGCCCTGGTAGATCGGAAGAGCACACGTCTGAACTCCAGTCACGATCAGATCTCGT
>CALDSM010000890.1 GCA_937923585.1 uncultured bacterium | reverse complement strand
GAGTCTCCCGCACCCTACGCCAAGGAGCCAGCCCCATGCACCCCGCCTCTTCCAACGCCGTGACGAAGCCCATGTTCTGGCAGACGCTTCCCGCCACAAATACGCGCGGCAGCCTCTGTGTGGGACAGCCGCCCTCGGCTGTCGAAGCCTGACAGGCGGGGGCGCCTGTCCCACATTCTTGCTCAAGCCCCGCCACGAACGGCTCCAGCAGCGCCAGGTGGTCCTCCTTGGGCATCATCATGGACGAAGTCACCACGGCCAGCAAATCCCGCCCGCTGAGCCGCTCCGAATGCTCCCGGCGCAGTTCGTAGAGCCGCTGAATCAGGCGGCGATGGCGTGCGTACAAGTCTATGCTGGAACGAATGGCGTCGTCGGAAATCGGGCCGGACAGCTTCTCAATCTGCTTGCGGACATCGTCCATCACCTTGCGATAGTAGGACCGCGCGGCGTCACCGGTGGTGACGGAGGGCGCGGAAACGATGATTACCGACTGGTTCGTGCGGTTGGCCCGCCACAGGTCAGCCAGATTCTGCATCGTGTCGCAGGTGTGCGAGAAGACGACCAGATCCATGAAATCGAACTCACCCGACAGCGCGGCGTCAAAACTGCTCCGCGCCAGGCTGCACGCATAGGCCTGCAGGAGTTGGTCCGCCCGCGGCGTCCCGCCGGGGCGTCCCAGCACGCGCACCGGAAAGTACCCGGCCGCATGCAGCAGTTCCTGCGGCGCATAGGAGCAGACAAACCCCGCCACCTTCCGGCCCGACGCCTTGGCGGCGTGGGCCGTCGCATAGAAATCCTCGCAGACCGCTGTAAACGCTTCCAACGGGGTGCCGTTGCCGCTGACCATGCTGGTTGTCTCCGGGTGAGAGGTGCAGTGATTCGGCGGGCAAGCGCGGGCAAATGCCGTGCCTGTCCTCCCGTATGATACCACCCTTCGGCAGACGCCTTCTCCCTTTCCGTTGCGCCCCGCGGGGTGAGGACTGCAAGACAGTCACGTGCGCCGGATGGGTCAGACCAGGATTCTTGCGCTTACGGTTGGGTTGGGGGGGCGGGTTCCGTGGGCTGGGCCGGGGCGGCCGTCGGCGGGGTGTCGGGGATGGAGGTGGGGTTGACGGGCGGCGTGTAGCCGGGCGTGAGCGCCTCTTCGGGCTTGCCCTCGCGCAGTTCCTTGAACCCTTCCACCAGGTGGGTCTTGTGGGCCTGGTCGAGGGTCTTCTTGCTGAGGTCCTCGTCCTTGACGGCCTCGTTCCACAGGGCGTCCTTGATGGTGTAGAAGAAGAGTTCCTTCTCCTTTGGGTGCAGTTCGAGGCGGCCGCCGATGAGCACGGGTTCGTTGACCATGTCGGCGGGCTTCTTCAGTTTGATGTGCACGATGTCGCGCATGGGCGGCGCATCGCAGAAGTAGCAGGTCATGGGCACGGGCAGCAGCATGAACTCGGTGACGTTCTTGAACTGATCTATGGGACTCATGAAGCCGCAGAGGTTGACCAGATGGCCATCTTTTTCCTTGAGCGAGTCGGGGAAGGTGGCGCCGGTGCGGCGGGTGCCCTTGACCTGGTGCAGTTCCTTCCAGTCAACGAGTTCGTGGCCCTTTTCGCGGTGCTTCTGCTCGAAGGCGGCGCGGATGGCCTCGTACTGGCCGCGCAGGCCCTCCCTGCGCATGTACCCGTTGACGCCGATGATGGCCGACAGCACCACCACCACGCCGATGAGGGTCAACAAATCGCGTTTTGCGCGTCTTCGCATGTTCCGTAACTTCCTTGCATCCGTCCGGGTGAAAAGCAGGGACAGACTCGCTTTTCAAACTGCCGAAAAGCGAGTCAGTCCCTGGTTTTCACCCGGTTTTCACCCGGTTTTCAGGGCTCGGCCAGGTCTCGTGCGATGTCGGTGCGGTAGGCCTGCCACGCCGGCAGTATGCCCGCGACCATGCCCATCAGCAGCACGGCGGAATAGGCCGTGATCAGGTCTGCGCTCAGGCTGACCGCTCCGATGTGGAAGCCCAGCTTCGTCGCGAGGTACAGGCCGAGCAGCTTGCAGGTCAGGGCACCCAGGGTCCAGCCGACCGCCAGGCCGAGCAGGGTCACCCAGAACGCCTCGATGAGCACCGCGCCGAATATCTCGCCGCGCGTGGCACCCAGCGCCCGCATAATGGCCAGGTCGCGCCGCCGCTGCAGTATCGCCATGTACAGGCCGATGAGTATGGACAGGGACGAAATGGCCACCACCAGGTAGCCAATCGCCAGCATCACCGTTTTGGCCGTGCCCAGGAACTGATCATACAGTTTCTTGATCTCCACCACGGGTATTGCCGCCGTTACATTATACTCGCTGTTGATCTTCTTTCTGAATTCGGGGCGCACCGCGGGCGTGGCCAGCTTGACCAGCGCCGCGGTGACTTCTTCACTGGCGTGATGTTCGTGCCCCTCGTGGCCCCCCTGCCCGTCGTCCGCCTCCGCGCCGTGCTCATGCGCGTCCCAGACCGAGGCAATGTCGCAGAAAATGGCCCGGTCATTGGGCGTTCCCGACCGGGCCATGATGCCCACCACGGTGTAGGGCTTGTCCTCGTGGGTCTCGGCCGAGGCCGACTGCCCAATGCCGCAGGTGCCAATGAAGGTGTCTTCGAGTTTCAGCCCCGTGTCCTCCGCCACACCGGCGCCGACCACCACCTCAAAGGGCTTTTCCCAGTAACGGCCGCCCGCCAGCGCGTAGGGGCGCCGGTCTCCCCATTGGAAGTCCATCAGTTCGCGCACGGTGCCGACGATGCGGTAGTCCTTATAGGAGTCGCCCATGCCGATGGGAAAGACGGCGGTCACATCCTCCAGTTTGCTGATCTTCTCAATGTCCGCCCGGGCGATGTTGCCCACCGGCGAGTCGAGAAAGTACACGGTGCTGAGCACCAACTGGAGTGCGTTGCCCTTGGCGCCGACGACGAGATCGAAGGCCTGGCCCTCCTCCTCGAAACGCTTTTGCGTCTGTTCGCGCAGCGTGAGCACGGCCGAGATGAGCGCCACGCCCAGCGCCACCGATATGACCGTCATGACCGTGGTAAGCTTGCGGTTCCAGAGGTAGGACCAGGCGATGTGCCACAGGCTCATGACGCCACCTCCTTCACCAGCCCGGAGCAGTCGTACAGGTCCGGGAGCCGGTCGGCAATGCCCCGGTCATGGGTCACCAGCAGCAGCGTCACCTTTTCCTCGGCGCACAGTTCCAGCAGCAGCGTCATCACGGCGTCGGCCGTTTTCGGGTCCAGACTGCCCGTCGGCTCGTCGGCCACAATGAGCCGGGGCCGGTTCACCAGCGCCCGGGCAATGGCCACCCGCTGGCGCTCGCCCACGCTGAGCGTGGCGGGCTTCGCGTGGAGCCGGTGGCCCAGGTTCACCCGTTCCAGCATCGTTTTGGCCCGTTCCTTCCACTCCTTTTCCGGAATCACGTCCGAGAAGCGCATGCCAATGAGCACGTTCTTCAACGCGCTGAACGGTGCCAGCAGATTAAAGGTTTGGAAAATGAAACCGTAGCGCTCGCCGCGGAACGCGTCCAGCGCGCTCTCCGACAGTTTCTGGATTTCCGTGCCGTCCACCCGGATCACGCCCGCATGTGGGCGCAGGAGGCCGGAAATCAGGTTCAGCATGGTGGACTTGCCGCAGCCGCTCGGGCCCCAAAGCGCCATCTGCGCCCCTTCGGGCGCATGAAACCGCTCGCAGGCAAACGCCACGCCCGGTCCCAGTTTGCGATGAACCTGTTCCAACACAACCATGCAGGAGACTCCCAGAGGTGAACTCGCCAAATGATAATCCATTATCAATAAGGCGCGCAATCACTCATGCCATTATAGATAACGCAGGCGGGCAAAGGAATAGCGGACGGGGATTGGAAAGGACGTGAAGCGCCGTATATAATTGACACATGGGGAAAACGACTGTAATACAGAACCCGATCATAAACTCGCCCTTCGCGGAGCCATCTCGGCATTTTGTGTTCGATGATGAGGGAATTACGAACGAAGTTGCCGAAGGGCGGCGAACAAGTTCCTATTTTATCCCTATCGCCCAACCTCGCAAGAAGGGTCAGAAACAGCTTGAATTCGACACAGAATGGACGCGGGACCGCATACAAGAGAACAAGCTGGTCAACGACGTTCGACGGCGTGTCGGCATGTGGCGCAAGGGTGGATATCCCGGTGTGACACCCACCACAGCACGGCTTCTTGCCTACTGGAACAACCCCGAACGGGAGAAAAAACTGTTCTTCTGCCAGATAGAGGCGTTGGAAACTGCCATCTACCTTGCTGAGGCGGCGGGCAAATACGGTGACGCATGGATGGAAAATGTGCTGCGCGCAGCGAACG
Source organism: uncultured bacterium (assembly GCA_937923585.1). Taxonomy (GTDB): domain Bacteria; phylum Hydrogenedentota; class Hydrogenedentia; order Hydrogenedentales; family CAITNO01; genus CAITNO01. The sequence goes on along the minus strand of CALDSM010000890.1, from coordinate 9,470 downwards.
ACACGTCCAATCCCGGTTTGCCTCGCATGGCGTTCAAAATGGCGACGGGGTCGGGAAAGACGGTTGTTATGGCCATGCTTGTGGCATGGCAGGCGCTCAACAAGTTCGCCAACATCCAAGACAAACGGTATACGGAGACATTCCTCATTGTTACACCCGGAATCACCATTCGGGATCGGTTGCGTGTTCTCCTCCCCAATGATCCGCAAAACTACTATCGCCAGCGCGATATTCTCTCTCCGGACCTGCTCGAAAAACTGCAGCAGGCACGATTTGTAGTCACCAATTTCCACGCCTTTCAAATGCGCGAAAAATCAGACGGCTCGCGCCTGACCAAGGAACTGTCAGGCCAGACCGCCACCGGTGTCAACAAAGAGACCCCCGACCAGATGGTCCGGCGAATCTGCCGCGAGTTGGGCAACAAAAAGAACCTTATTGTTATCAACGACGAGGCGCACCACTGCTACCGGCGCAAGCCGGATGCCGACGAGGAAAAGCTGACCGGGGATGAGCGCATAGAGGCCAAGAAACGGGAAGAAGAAGCCCGTGTGTGGATTTCCGGCATTGAGGCGGTAAAGGCCAAGATTGGTGTGAAGGCCATTTATGATTTGTCCGCCACCCCCTTCTTCCTGCGGGGCTCGGGGTACCCGGAAGGAACCCTGTTTCCCTGGGTGGTTTCCGATTTCTCGCTGATTGACGCCATTGAAGCCGGCATTGTGAAGGTGCCGCGCGTGCCCGTGGCTGATGATTCGATGGTTGGCGAACAGCCCACCTATCGCGATTTGTGGCTGCGCATCCGGGAACATCTGCCCAAGAAGGGCCGCAAGACCGACGCTGTCGGCGGCGAACCCAAGCCGCCCGCCCAACTGCAGGGCGCACTGCACAGTCTCTACGGTAACTACGAGAAGTATTACCGGCTCTGGGAACAGAATGCCGATGCCCGTGCCAAGGGCATTACACCGCCGGTCTTTATCGTGGTCTGTAACAACACCAACGTGTCCAAGATGGTGTTTGACTACATCGGGGGATGGGAAAAGCAGATTGGCGGGAAAACGGTGGTTCAAGCCGGGCAACTGCCCGTCTTCCGCAACGATGACGGAAACGGTGGCTGGCTGCACCGGCCAAACACGATTCTTGTGGACAGCGAGCAGCTGGAATCGGGCGAGGCCATGAGCGACGATTTCAAGAAGATTGCCGCCCGCGAAATAGAGGAATTCAAGGCTGAATACCGGCTTCGCTTTCCGGGCCGGGATGCCGAAAGCCTTACTGACGAAGACCTGCTCCGTGAAGTCATGAACACCGTCGGCAAGGCGGGCAAGCTGGGCGAGCATGTCAAGTGCGTGGTCAGCGTTTCCATGCTTACCGAAGGATGGGACGCCAACACAGTCACCCACGTTCTCGGCGTACGGGCCTTTGGCACACAGTTGCTCTGCGAGCAGGTGGTGGGCCGCGCCCTGCGCCGCATGAGTTACGCGGCCAACGCAGACGGCCATTTTGATCCGGAGTATGCCGAAGTCTACGGCGTTCCCTTCTCGTTCATCCCGTGCAGCGGCGCCGTCAAGGACCCCAAACCCGGTCCCATGCCGACGCGCGTGCGCGCGCTGGACAGCCGGTCCGCCTGCGAAATCAGTTTTCCCCGCCTGCTCGGTTACCGATACGACGTGGCGGGAGAGCGGCTGGCCGCCACATTCACCGACGATGCAAAAATCGCACTTTCCACGGCCGACATTCCAACCCGAACGGAAAGCGCGCCCATCGTCGGTGAGGCCAGCATTCATGACCTCGACGATCTTAAACGGCGAAGACCCAACGAGGTGGCCTTTCTTCTCGCAAAGCTGACGCTGGAGAAGTACTTCCGCGACGATGACGGCAACGACAAACCCTGGCTGTTCCCCCAACTGCTGGACATTGCCCGCCGCTGGATGGACACGTGCGTCAAGTGCAAGGACCACACTTTTCCGCAAATGCTGCTGCTGCTGGAGTTTGCCCATGACGCCGCCGACCGCATCTACAAGGCCATTGTGGCTTCGACAGACGGCACGGCGGCGCTCAAGCCCATCCTGCGCCCCTATGACAGCATCGGCTCCACAAGTTATGTGGATTTCGACACCACCCGGCCCGTCTATGCGACCCGCGCTGACAAGTGCCACATCTCCCACGTGGTGGCCGATACCGAATCATGGGAGCAGAAGATGGCCTTGACGCTGGAGGACATGCCCGAGGTCGTCCGCTACGCCAAGAACCACAATCTGGGTTTCACCATCCCCTACACGCTGAACGGGGAAGAGCACCAGTATGTCCCCGACTTCATCGCGGTTATTGACGACGGGCGGAGCGGCGAGAATCGGCTGCAACTGCTGCTTGAGGTGACCGGCGAAAGCAAGAAGGACAAGGCCGCAAAAGTCGCCACGGCGCGCACCCTGTGGGTGCCCGCCGTCAACAACCACGGCGGTTTTGGGCGGTGGGATTTCCTCGAGATCAAGGACCCTTGGAATGCGGAGACCGAGATCCGTGCCCATGTGGGCGGCTTCGGAGGCGCCCAGTCATGAATTTCGAGGTCTATTGTGACGAGAGCCATCCGGACGTGTTCAGGTCCAAAAGTCCAGACCGGGCGCGGCATTGTGTCATCGGCAGCCTGTGGCTGCCTGCGGATGAAAGGCAGTCGTTAAAAGATGCCGTTGCGGCACTGAAGCAGCAACACGGTCTTCGTGGCGAAATCAAATGGCACAAAGTGCATGCACGGCATGAGGCATTCTACAAGGCACTCATCGATCTGTATGTCGAAATGAACGCAAAGGACAAGTTACGGTTTAGGTGCATAGCCATCGAGGCGGACAAGGTCGATCTGGTCCGATTCCACAACGACGACGCTGAACTGGGTTTCTACAAGTTCTACTACCAGATGCTGACGCATTGGATATTCGACTTCAACGAGTATCGGATCTTTTGCGATGAAAAGACGAACCGGGCGGGAGACCGGCTGGAAACACTGCGCCGGGTGCTGGATCGCGTAAATATCAGTTCCAGTGTGCGGGCGGTGCAGGCTCTTCCGTCCAAAGAGGTTGTGCTGATTCAGTTCTGCGATCTCCTGCTCGGCATGGCGTCTTCAAGGTTAAACAACAGCGTTGCGCCCGGCACCGCAAAAGACCGCGTAATAAGACACTTGGAAGCCCGGCTGAAGATGAACCCCCTGCGGCCCACGGCGAAGGGATGCACGTGTTTCAACATCTTCAAGATTAACCTGAACGGGGGATGGTAATGTGGCGGCACCGCCCAAGAAGCACCTTTCCTCTGAATCAGAGTACCGGTCATATTTTGAGAGCGAATACTGTCAGGGGCCAGTTTTCACATTCGACCAGATCCCCGTCTATTTCCGAAAATCGAATTTTGACCACTGCATGTTCGAAAGCAGCCGCCGCGATGGAATTAAAGACCTGTTTTCCCGGCAGCGCGCAGAGCGCATCGACTGGATCAAGGCCACTCTCACCAATCCCGCCGCCGACTTTTACACAGGTTGGGACAGCGCCAGAAAGCGACACGATAATTCGCACAGGGTTGCCGTTGTCTACCAGGAATTCGTGGTGATCATCCGGCTGAGAAGGGATCGGGGCGGGGGTATCGTTGCGGCAGACTTTGTAACAGCGTACCTGGCGGAAAACAGCATCGCCAAAATCCGGAGCGCGCCCCGATGGACAAAATAAAATCGCCGCTGATTTGCCAAGCTGGCCCAGCGGCGGAAGCCTCTATAGGTTCCCTACACTTGGTAAAGAACTAACCTGATTGTATACGGTACCGTAGGTTTTTGCAACATGTTTAGCGAGAACTCCAGGCGACTGGGTCGTCAAAAACTACGGGTCCGGCATGTTGTTCTGTTTGTGGTTGATGGCGTCTCCGGCTCAAACGTCTGCAAATAAAGGGATTACGGCGCCTCTCGCGTCATAACGTAGAGTGAGTGTGCATCATGGCCGACAAGAAGACAAAGGTATCCGTCGACTCCATCCGCCACAAGGACAGCCGGGCCAACATCCCCACCAAGGAACTGCGCGACTTTGTGGCCGCCGACGAGGAGGCGCCCCAGACCATGCTCTACCCGCGCGACCCGTCGCTCGACCCGCAACTGGTCTGGAGGGGCAAGGACGAGCAGGACCGGGAGGACCTGGCCGTGCCCGTGGTCCCCGTCTACATCCAGGAAAAGATCCACCCGCAGGCGATTATTGACGACTTGCGCGCCCATGCCGCCGCCCCCGACGGGCGCGTGGCCGAGGACGCCGCCGCCTACCAGATGACCCTCTTCGCCGATTTCAACGGCGGTCCCGCCGAGTTTGACCAGAAGGTGGAGTTCTACCAGCACCAGCAGCATTGGACCAACCGCATGATCCTGGGCGACTCGCTGCTGGTCATGACCAGTCTTGCCGAAAAGGAGGGGCTCAAGGGCAAGGTCCAGACCATTTACCTCGACCCGCCCTACGGAATCAAATTCGGCTCCAACTGGCAGGTCTCCACCCGGAAACGCGGCGTCACGGACGGCAGGGCCGAGGACGCCACCCGCCAGCCCGAGCAGATTCGCGCCTTCCGCGACACGTGGAAACTCGGTATCCACTCCTACCTCGCCTATCTCCGCGACCGCCTCATCGTCGCCCGAGAGTTACTCACCGAGACCGGAAGCGTCTTTGTCCAGATCGGCGATGAAAACGTCCATCTCGTGCGCTGCGTCATGGATGAGGTGTTCGGGAGCGAGAACTTTGTTGCACTAATTCCATTTCGCAAGAAGACTATGCCTCTTGGAACCCGATTCATAGAGCAGATGTCTGACTTTATCGTTTGGTATGGCAAGCAGAAAGAGGACTCTTCTGGTGCGAAGATCACGAAGTTCAGGCAGTTATTCAAGGTTGAGGATGCTACTGCCGATGCGGATTGGTCGTGGTATGAAATGCCCGACAAATCTCGCCACAAGATGACCACCGCGCAAATTCAAGGCAAGGAAGCGATTCCGCAAAATGCACGGATCTATCGCTTAAAATCACTGGAACCATCGGGCACAAATGCTAGCGGTCAGTTTGATTTCACGCTGGAAGGGAAGTCATATCCACCCCCACGGGGCGGATGGGGCACTGATCGAGAAAGCATGGAGGTCTTGGCGCGGTTAGGGAGGTTGCAGCCGAAAGGCGTTCTTCTGAACTACGTTTTGTTCTTTGATGATTACCCTGCAAGTCCCATGACTGCTCCATGGGGTGATACCGTCGGGCCACAGGAAAAACGCTATGTTGTACAGACAAGCGACGAAGTTGTTAAACGCTGTCTTCTGATGACCACTGATCCGGGTGACCTTGTGTTCGATCCAACCTGCGGCAGCGGCACGACGGCCTATGTGGCGGAGCAATGGGGCCGCCGGTGGATCACCTGTGACACGAGCCGGGTGGCATTGGCGCTGGCGCGGACGCGACTGATGGCGGCGAAGTATCCCTATTACCTGTTGGCCGATTCACCGGAGGGCATTCAGAAAGAGGCCGAAGTGACGGGCAAGGTGCCGCCGAACTATGCCACGGATCGGGACATCCGGAAGGGCTTTGTGTACAAGCGAGTGCCCCATGTGACCCTCAAGTCCATCGCGAACAACCCGGACATTCGGGAGGGGATGACCCGCGCGGAAATTGATGCGGCCATTGCCCGGCACGCCGACACGGAGACGCTGTTTGACCAGCCCTATGAGGACAACAAGCGCATCCGCGTGTGCGGTCCGTTCTCGGTGGAGAGCCTGTCGCCTCACCGGGTGCTTTCCACGGCGGACGCGAACCTGGACGGCACGGTGAGCGAGCAGGAGGCGCAGCGTCAGCAGGACTTCGCCACGATGATCTTCGACAATCTAAAGAAGGCGGGCGTGCAGAACACGCGCAAGGGCGAGCGGCTGATGCTGGACCGCCTCGATCCCCACCCCGGCGCGTGGATCCACGCCACGGGCGAATACACCGATGGGGACGGCAAGAGCCGCCGGGTGGCGGTGTCGCTGGGGCCGGAACACGGGACGGTCGGCCCGCAGCAGGTGAAGGAGGCGGCCAAGGAGGCGGTGCAGGGCGTGGGCTTTGATTTGCTGGTGGTGTGCGGTTTTGCCTTTGACCCGCACGTGTCCGAGGAGGTGAAACGGTACGGCAAACTGACCGTGCTGCCCGCCAAGATGAATCCGGACCTGGCGATGGGCGACGAACTGCTCAAGAAGACCGGTTCGGGCAACCTGTTTATGGTTTTTGGCGAGCCCGATGTGGAGATTAAACCGCAGGCGGACGGAATGCTGCGCGTGGAAATCCGTGGGGTGGACGTGTACGACCCGACCACCGGCCAGATCCGCAGTTCATCCACCGACGACATCGCCTGCTGGTTCATTGACACGGACTACAACGGCGAGAGCTTTTTCGTGCGCCATGCCTATTTTACCGGCGCCGATGAGCCCTATGAAAAGCTGAAACGGGCGCTGCGCGCGGACATTGACGAGGCGGCCTGGTCGGCCCTGTACAGCACGGTGAGCCGGCCCTTCCCGCGCCCGGAAACGGGAAAGATTGCCGTCAAGGTCATCAATCACTATGGCGACGAGGTGCTGAAGGTGTTTTCCATATAGGCGGGTGTGGGCTCAAGATCCTAACTGAACTGCGCCAGCGTCTGCGCAAAACAACATCCCCCTAAGTTCCCCTTCGGAAGGGGTACTTCAAGAGTCAGAATCCGAGCCGCGACAGTGTATTCTCTACGCCGCTCAGGTAGGACGCGCCGAAGAGGCGGGTGTGGACGAGCAGGGGGTAGAGGCTGTAGATGTCGCGGCGGCGCTCGAAGAAGCCGGGGGCGATGGGGCGCAGGGCATGGTAGGCGTCGAAGAAGGCGGTTCCGAAAGTGTTGAACAGGGTGATGAAGGCGAGTTCGATTTCGGGGTGCCCGTAATAGACGGCGGGATCTATGAATCCGGTGATGCGGCCGTTTCGGGCGAGCACGTTGGTGGTCCACACGTCGCCGTGCAGCAACGAGGGATAAGGGGGCTCAATCAGGAATTGCTCCAACTGCTCGGCAAAGCGACGGATGCGCGTGTGGAGGGCGGCGGGCATTATGCGCTCCCCGAGCGCCTTGTCGGCCATGTGCAGCAGGCGCTGCTCGCGGAAGAAGTCCGTCCACGACTTTGTCCATGGATTGGGCTGATGCAGTCCGCCGATGAGGGTGGGGTGCTCCAGGCCAAATCTTGGTATTCGCACCGCGTGCAGCGAGGCGAGCAGTTCGGCGGCATGGCGCTGCGTGGAGCCGTCAAAGTGACTGTCACCGTCGAGGTATTCCATGGCGAGCAGGTCGGGGCTGCTGTGCAGTACTTGGGGCACAGGCAGCGCGCTGTGCTCCGCGAGATAGTCGAGCATGAAACCTTCGATGTCGAGCGCGGGGGAGGGGCGGGGATCGTGCTTGACGACGATGTCTTCGCCGTCCTTCATGCGCACGCGGTACACCTCGCCCACGCAGCCGCCGCCCAGCGCATGACAGGACTCGGCGGGGCGGCCAAGGCGTTCGGTGATGAGGTCAATCAGATTGGCGCGCATGTCCGCAGCACCTCGATGTTGAAGGCAATGGGACTTATGGGACCTGTGGGACGAATGGGAGCTATGGGATTTATGAAGTGTGCCGACTCGTTCCCAAGTTGCACTTCGCGTCGCCGGGGTTCGGCCCCGGCAGTGAAAAGCGGCGGCATGGCCACCGCATTCAAAGAGAGGCGTGTCTTGGCGGCGTTTCCGATATGCGTCCTACCGTGCATCGTCCTTGTGCCGTTCCTCGATGATGCGGGCCAGCAGGCCCTCTGAGCATTGGGTGATCAGGTCAAACACCTTCGCGAAGCCGTCTGAACCGCCGTAATAGGGGTCGGGAACGCCGGTTGGCACACCCTTGGGCGCGAAGTCGGTGAAGAGATGGATGCGTTCGAGCAGGGGCTTGGGGCAGATTTCCCGGAGGTCTTCCAGGTTGCTCTCGTCCATCGCGACGACATAGTCGAAACGCTCGAAGTCGCCGGGTTCGACCTTGCGCGAGCGCAGATGATCCAGGTCTATGCCGCGCCGTTTTGCCTCGGCGCGGGCGCGCGTGTCGGGCGGCGCGCCGATGTGCCAGCCGCTCGTGCCGGCGGAGTCCATGCGGATGACATTCTCCAGACCGCGCCGGCGCACGAGCTCGTGAAAGACCCCCTCGGCGGTGGGGCTGCGGCAGATGTTTCCAAGGCAGACAAAAAGCACTTTGGTCATGGGGCAATGAATCCTGCTTGCGGTACTTCTAACAACACGCCGGACAATAGCACGCAATGGCGCGGAGCTGCAAAGGCGAAGCGGGAACAAGGGGTTCTGCGCATGGAGGCACGGCAAGGCGTGGATACTGAGGCCAACGCATGGTGCTCGCACGGCCACCGCAGTCAAGAAGAGGACTGCCGTGCGGCGGCAACGCGGCTAGACCCGCAGGTTTGAACGCTGTGAAAGCGGGCGTTTGAGCGCAGTTTTTGCGGGAATGGAAAACTCTTGACAAGGCCCTGTGGCAGGCCCCAGAAGGAGGGGAAAATGCGGGGGGAGAATTTGTTTGACATTGCCGTGCCGATATGCTAGACTCTCGCTCCGTTGTCTTTACGAAATCTACAGTTTCCTGGCAGGCACGCCAGCAGTGGTGTGCCCTGCGCTCGCGGGGTTCCCAGCGATTCACGCAAGGAGAGTAGTCTTGCCGACCATTAACCAACTGGTTCGAAACTGCCGCCACGCGGTGGTGACGAAGACGAAGTCGCCGGCACTCAAGGCCTGCCCGCAGGCTTCGGGTACCTGCACCCGCGTGTTCACCATGACACCGAAGAAGCCGAACTCGGCGCTGCGCAAGGTTGCCCGTGTGCGCCTGAAAAACGGCATGGAAGTCACGACGTATATTCCCGGCGTGGGTCACAACCTGCAGGAGCACTCGCAGGTCATGGTCCGCGGCGGCCGCGTGAAGGATCTCCCGGGTGTCCGTTACCACCTCATCCGCGGCGTCCTGGACGCCACGGGCGACTGCGGCGGCACGGCGAGCGTGAAGGACCAGGGCGGCAAGAAAGTGCATGCCGGTCGCTGGGTCAGCCGGTCCAAGTATGGCGTGAAGAGGCCGAAGAAATAAAGTGCCCAACGGCGCGCAACCGCGCAACAGGACTTAAGTCAAGCGATGGCGAGACGCAGAGAAACAGTTAAACGCACCCCGCTGCCCGACCCGAAATTCAACAGCACGGTGGTGGCCAAGTTTATCAGCACGGTCATGGTGTGCGGCAAGAAGAGCATTGCCGAGTCCATAGTGTACGGTGCCTTTGACATTCTTGCGGCCAAAGTGCCGAACGAGAGCCCGCTGACGGTGTTCACGTCGGCCCTTGAGAACGCCAAGCCGATGCTTCAGGTCAAGTCCCGCCGCATTGGCGGCGCGACCTACCAGGTGCCGGTGGAAATCGCTCAGGCTACGCG
>CALDSM010000889.1 GCA_937923585.1 uncultured bacterium | reverse complement strand
TGACGCGCGTGGTGTACGTGACCGACACGATGGCCCCGGTGATCACAATGGCGGGCACCTCCCCGGTGGCGGTCGAGTGCGGCGGCACGTACAGCGACGCGGGCGCGACCGCGGTTGACGCGTGCGTGGGTTCCGTGACAGTGACGACGGATGGCTCGGTGAACACGGGCGTGCCCGGCACCTACACGCTGACCTACATTGCGACGGACGGCGTGCGCTTTGCGGATGCGGTGACGCGCGTGGTGTACGTGACCGACACGATGGCCCCGGTGATCACAATGGCGGGTACCTCCTCGGTGGCGGTCGAGTGCGGCGACACGTACAGCGACGCGGGCGCGACCGCGGTTGACGCGTGTGTGGGCTTTGTGGCCGTGACGACGGACGGCTCGGTTGACACGTCCGCTCCCGGCTTGTACACGCTGGCCTACAGTGCGACCGACGGTGTTCGCGCCGCGGATGCGGTGACGCGCGTGGTGACGGTTTCCGACACGCTGGCCCCGGTGACCACGCTGCTGGGAGGCACGCCGGTGCAGACGGACCTTGGCCTGCCGTACACCGACGAGGGTGCCACGGCAAACGATGCGTGCGCGGGCGACCTGACGGCGAGCATCGTCATCACGGGCCTTCCGGTGAACACGTCTTCGCCGGGATTCCACACGATCACCTACAACGTGACTGACGGCACGCATGCCGCGGCGGAGGTTACGCGCGTGGTGCAGGTGACCTTCATAGACCATCCGCCGGTGATCACGCACTGCGCGGTCGACCAGACGGTTGCGGCGGATGCGCTGTGCAACGCGGCGGTTCCGAACCTGGTTCCGCAGGTTACGGCGACGGACGATGTCACGCCCTCGGGCAGCCTCGTGGTCACCCAGAGCCCGGCGGCGGGCACGGTAATCAGCGGTGCCGGGGCGCACATGGTCACGATCTCGGTGACGGACGGCGCGTTGAACACGGCGACCTGCACGGCGAACATCACGCTGGCGGCGTTCGACTACTCGGCCGCGGTGCAGCGGGTTGTCCCGTGGGCGACAAACGGCACGGTGAGCGCCATGGCGGCCACCGCGGACACGCTGTACATCGGCGGCAGTTTCACCTGGGCTGGCGCTGCGGGCGGTTCCGGCTCCGGCTGGACGAACCTTGCGGCGGTGGACCTTGCAACCGGCACGGTCTTGAACTGGAAGCCGGTGCCGACGGGCGCGGTGACGTCCCTTGCGCTTTCCGCAGACGGCGCGACGCTGTACGCGGGCGGCGCCAACTTCGTGGACGAGGTGGGCATTGCCACGGCGACCTCGGCGCAGGTGCTTACGGGCGTGACCGGTGTGACCGGTCTTGCGACCACAGACACGACGCTGTTTCTGACAAGCGGCGGGTCGGTATGGGAGTACTACGTGGTTGGCTGGACGTTGGCGGGCCCGGTTGCCGGTCTTGGCGGGGCGGCGCAGTCGCTGGCGCTCACGGGCACGACGCTGTACGTCGGCGAGGCGGACCGCATCGAGGCGGTTGACCTTGGCACGATGAACGTGAGCCTGTTCAGTTCTGCGAACGGCGCCGTGAAGGCGCTTGCAGCGAACTGCGACACGGTTTACGCAGGCGGCGCGTTCTCGATGATCGGCGGACAGACACGCCGCTGCTTCGCGGCGCTGACATCGGGCGGGACGGTGACATCCTGGTCGCACACGGCGAACGCGGCGGTGGCGTCGTTTTCGCTGACGGAAGACGCGCTGTTCGGGTCGGGCGCGTTTACCACAGTGGACGGTTACGCGGCACAGGGGCTGGTTGAGTTCTGGAACACGCCGCCGCCGACGGTGACGGTTAACCAGGCCGTGGGCCAGGTTGACCCGGCGTGGACGGTCCCAATCACTTTCACGGCGGTGTTCAGTGAACCCGTGACGGGTTTCACCTGGAGCGATATTGCGTGGGGCGGCACGGCCGCGGGCGTGACGGGCAGCGTGAGCGGCAGCGGCGCGGTGTACACCATAACGGTGTCGAACTGCACCAACGGCACGCTGATACCCTCGATCCCGGGCGGTGTCTGCACGAACGCGTCGGGCGTCTACAACATGCCGTCAACGGGCTCGGACAACGTCGTGACCATGACCGTACAGTCAATCACGCTGACATCGCCGAACGGCGGCGAGACGTGGGCTCCGGGTTCGACGCACGCGATCACGTGGACGTCTGTGGGTCTGACAAACCCGACTTTCGGAGTGCGCGTCTACCTGTACGACAACGGCGCAATGTACGGCGGCACCCACATCATCAGCAATGTAGTCCCGGCATCCCTTGGCATGGTGAACTGGACGGTTCCGGCGGGCCTTGCGGGCAACAAGTTCAAGATCATGGTGAAATCGCTCGAGGTGACGGCGATTACGGACGACAGCAACAACAACTTCGCCGTCGGCACCGCGCCTCCGGCGCTGGCGTTGACCTCGCCGAACGGCGGCGAACTGTGGGCGCCGGGCACCACGCGGAACATCACCTGGACGTCGAGCGCGCTTGCCGGCAACGTGCGCATTTACCTGTACACCGGCGCGACGCAGAGCACGCTGGTAAGCTCGATGGCGATATCGGCGGGCAGCTACGCGTGGACAGTTCCGAACACGCCGGGCAACAACTACCAGGTTGAGGTGGTATCGCTCACGGACGGTGCGTTTACAGACCGCAGCAGCGCGGACTTCAGCATCGGGACAACAGGTCCGTCGGTGAGGGTAACGTCTCCGAACGGCGGCGAACAGTGGGTGCCGGGTTCGACGCGCGCGATCACGTGGACTTCCACGACGCTGAACGGAAATGTGAGGCTGTATCTGTACCTCGCGAACGATCTGGTGGGCACACTGGCTGACGTGCCGATTGCGAACGGAACGTGGAACTGGACAGTTCCGAACACGCCGGGCCACCAGTACCGCATCTTTGCCCGGTCGGCTGTGGACGCGGCCTGTGAGGACTGGAGCAACGCATTCTTCCTGATTGGCAACGGTACGGCGCCGGCCGGTATCACGGTCACCTCCCCGAATGGTCTGGAACTGTGGGCCCCGGGCTCGTCGCACAACATCACGTGGACGTCGAACGCGGTGGCGGGCAACTGCAACATCTACCTGTGGCGCGGTGTGCAGAACGTGGATGCCAAGCGAGTCCTGACCATCGTGACCGGTGTGCCGGTGTCGGCGGGCACGTACGCGTGGACGGTGCCTGCGGCGCAGACGGCAGGCGACTACTACCGCATTCGCATTCTTCCGATCGTGGACCCGCTGCTGCACGACTACAGCAACAACTATTTCTCGATCAACAGTTACGCCCGGTCGCTTGCGGTGACATCGCCGAACGGCGGCGAGGTGCTGGTTCCGGGGTCCATGAGGCGGATCACGTGGTCGTCAAACGCGATTGTGGGCGACGTGCGCATCTACTCGTACATCGGCACGACCCGCGGCCCGCTCCTTGCGCAGCTTCCGGCGTCGAGCGGGGCGACGGGTTACACGTGGAACGTTCCGGGTGTGCTTGCTCCCGACTACCGGGTCTACATCCAGTCCATTGCGCTCCCCGCGTACGAGGACTACAGCAACGCGTACTTCTACGTGGGCGATGCGGTTCCGTCGCTGACGGTGACGTCGCCGAACGGCGGCGAGTCGTGGGCGCGCGGCACTTCGCACGCGATCACGTGGTCGTCGCATTCGCTGCCCGGCAGTGTGCGCATTTTCTTGTGGAACGGCTCCACAAAGACCACGCTGGCAAGCAGCGTGGCGATGTCGGCGGGCACGTGGACGTGGGACATCCCCGCGGGCCAGGCGCTGGGTGGCAACTACAGGATTGAGGTCATGTCACTGTCCTACCCGACTACGGGCACGCTGATTTACGACGACTACAGTAACAGCACGTTCAGCGTGGTCTCCCCGTAAGATAGGACTTGATTCCGCCCCAGGCGGAGACAGGCCTTGAAGACTGACTTGAGTGCGGGCCCCCCGCCCCAGCGGCGGGGGGGGCAGCCTCATGTGCCAGGCACCGCGCGAATCTAAGGGGTTCAAGTCCCCAGCAGGCCTGATGGCGGGGACTACTAGCCAGGAGCAAGGGTGTCGCCGCGAGGCGGGGTCCGAAGGAAGCTGGACGCAAAAGCCGGATTCGGCAAACAGAACCCGGATAAGAGGCCGGAGCGGTGGGGTAAGCCGGCAATGGATGGCGACGCCCAATAACCATTCGGACACGCACTGTGGCAAATCCGGCGAGGCCCGGCGGAAAGGGTTGCGTCCTATCCTGAGAGGCCGGTGCATCTGTCCGGAGGAACCGGACTGGGACAACGGGAACGTTGTTCGACGGACGGGCAGGAGTCAGCAGAGGCCATGGTATAGTATCCGACTTTGGCGTAGAAGGGCCGAATCCTTCATTGATTTCGCGCGGCGATGCGCGCGGTGCGCGCGGATGCACAGGGGGGGGCGCGTTCGCTATACTGTCGGCTTGCCTGGGATGCAGGACAACGGTCCGCCTCGGTGGAGGGTGAGCCTGCAGAGAAGATTCCGGGACGACGGGCGAAGGCGCCTGTCTCACAGACTTTACTTGAGGAAACGGACGAACCGCGGGATTAAGTTCGGTGCGTGTGCCCAAACTGACAAGGCTGGAAGGCCTCATTTGCATGGCGCTGCTTTGCGTGGCGCCGCTGATTCTGCTTTTCCCGGCGTTGTCGAAAGGCGGGGCGCCCGCATCGTTTGAGGGGTTGTTGTCCCAGGCTCCCTGGCAGGAGGCGCGGCCGGCCGGCGCGGTCATTGCCGATGGGGCGGCGGAAAGCAGCCTGGTGCTCCGCTATTATCCGTGGTATGCCCGTCTCGGGCAGAGTGCCCGCGCGCAGGAACTGCCGCTCTGGAATCCACTGGAAGGGTTTGGCGCGCCCTTCCTTGCGCTGTGGCGCACCCGTGCGCTGTCCCCGTTCTCAATTCCGTTCTACCTGATGCCCTTGAACGCGGCGCTCACGGCCAGCATCTTTCTCAAGCTGCTTGTTGCGGGCATCTGCGCGTATGCCGTGGCGCGCCGTTTCAATTACGAACCTCCCCTGGCCCTGCTGGCGGGGGTGGTGTTTCAGTTCAGCGCCCCGCTGTTTGCCCAGCCGCTGGAGCCGCTCGCCGATGCGCTGCCCTGGTTCCCGCTCCTCCTGGGTTGGGCCTACCGGCTGCTGCTCGGCGATTTCCGCGTCTGGCCGATGCTGGCCCTCGTGATGGCGCTGGCGGGCCTGGGCGGTTCACCCGAGGCCATGGTGGCGGGCATGGCCTTTCTGCTGCTGGTGCTCTCGGTGTACCGGCTGCGCGACCGGCGCCTGAAACACCTGTTTGGCGCACATGCCGCGCTCTTCGCCGCGATTGCGGGGTGTCTGGCCGTGGTGGCGGTCCAGCTCTTCCCGTACATTGAATACAAGGCGCAGCATCCGGCGGCGCTGGACAAGCCGGGCACCACGCCCGTCTGGACGGAACTTTCCCATCTGGTGTATCCCGTGCTGCAGGCCGCGCCCGAAGGGGGCGCGTCGCGGGCGGCGCTGTACATGCATGTGGGCGGACTCTTCCTGCTGATTCTGGCCCTGTGGTTTTCCGTGCGGCGTCTGGCGGGCAAAAACCGCCGCCGACGTCTGGAGGGGTTGCTGCTCAATACCCTGGCCTTCGGGGCGGTGCCGCTCTTTCTGGGCGGCCTGCTGGAGCAGACGCGGGAATGGCCTTGGCCGCAGACGGAGCATTTTTACCTGTTCTGGCCGCTCACACTGAGTTTCCTCGCCGCATACACGTCGGAGGAATGGCTCCATCTG
>CALDSM010000888.1 GCA_937923585.1 uncultured bacterium | reverse complement strand
CTGGCCGCAGCAGACGGTGCAGTGGCGCGAATGCTGGTATCCGGCGCACGGGCTCGGGCAGGGCTGCGAGTTTGCCACGCGCGACGCCGTGATACAGGCCACCCGCGACAACAGGACGCTGACGCTGGATATCCTGGGCTCGGGCGTCTATCCCGATGCCGTTTGCACCGTGCGCCAGGACGGCAGGACGCTCGCAGAAGACGGGATTTCATTGACGCCTGCCGCGCCCTGCCGTGTGACGGTGCCCTCCGTGGCCGACACTCCGGCGCATGTGCGCGTCTGGTCGAAGGAGAAGGGAACGCTGCTCGAATACGACACGCCGCTGGCCATTCCCAAGGTGGAGCCGCCGGACCTAACCAAGAAGCCGGCCGTGACCGCCGATGAACTGTTCCAGGAGGCATGGCTGCTCGACAGTCAGTCTGACGCGGTGGCCGCGCGCGCAGCTTATCAAAAGGTGCGCGCCGTTGACCCTGAGCATGTCCCGACGCTCTGTGCCCTGGCCGTGCTCGACAACGAGCAGGGCCTGTATGCCGAGGCCGAAGCCTGCGCAAACGCGGCGGTCAGGAAGGAGCCGGGAAACGGCAACGCATGGTACCAGTTGGGTATTGCCTGCCTGCGCCAGGGCCGGTTCGAGGAGGCGCGCGACTGCGGCAGGAAAACCGCCCAGTGCAACCTGTTCTCGCCCGCCGGATTGAACCTGGCGGGACGCGCGGAGGCGCGGATGCATGACTATAAGGCCGCCCGCGCCGACTTCGCCAAGGCACTGGAGAAGAGTGACGGCGACCCGCACTACAGCCAGTACCTGGCCGCCGTCACCCTGGCCCTTTCACCGCGCAAAGAGGCGGCACGCTTCGCGAAGGGCATTGCGTCCGATGATCTGACCAACGTCTTTGACCACCTTGTCGCCGGGATGGCCGAAGGCAGGCCGGAAAGGGGCGCCTGTCGTGCGGGCCAGTTGGGCAAGCATGCCGGATTCGCCGTGCTGGAGGCTGCGGCGCTGCTTGCGGACCTGGGCATGCACGCCGATGCGGCCAAGGCGCTGGCCCGCATGGAGGCAAAGACCGGTATCTTCGGCAACTGCGGCCCCTATCCCGCGTATTGCCAGGCCCACTATCTGGCCATGGCGGGAAGGGATGGAAGCGACAAGTGCCTCGACAGCGCTGCAGGCGCGCCCCTGACCGACTTCTTCCCCCACGGCGCACATGCCCTGGAAGTGCTTCAGTGGGCGGTGAAACAGCGCCCGAGTGACGCCAAAGCGCAGTACCTGCTCGGCATCGTCCTTGCCGGACTGCACCGCATGGACGAGGCGGTACCCTGCTGGGAGAAGTCGGTCGCGTCTAACCCCGCGATTGGACAGGCCTGGCGCCTGCTCGGGCTGCATCATTGGAAGAAGGTGAAGGATTTGGCCAAAGCGGAATCCTGCTACCGTCAGGCGCTGGCGGCGCTGCCCGGCGATCAAATCGTCCTGCGCGACCTGACGGAAGTGCTCACGGCGCTGAATAAGCGCCCCGAGGTCATAGAGCTTGCCGAGAAATTGCCGCAGGACCTGCTGAAGCGCTATGACCTGGGGCTGTGGCTGGCCAAGGCCTATGTGGACGAAAAACGCTACGACGACTGCATCACGTTCCTGGGCGACGCGCGCTTCTCCAATTGGGAAGGGGTCACCACGCCGCGCGACACCTGGGTCGGCGCGCTGGTCGCGCGCGGCAAGCTGCGCTTTGAGGCGGGAAAGAACGAGGAGGCGTTGGCTGACTTCCAGACCGCGTTGACCTACCCGGAAAACCTGGGCGTGGGCCAGCGCTACAAGCGCACCGACGCCGAGGTCTGCTACTGGAGTGGCAAGGCATTGCAGGCGTTGGGGCGCGTAAAGGAGGCGCGCGACATGTGGCAGGAAGGCGCGTCGCAGATTTCCAAGGATAGTCCGCCCGCGACCTTTATCACCGTGACACCCGAGCAGGACGAGCACGTGAAGAAGTGCAAGGAGGCGTTGAAGACGAAGAAGTAGAAGTGACACGCAGATCGGCCGGTGCGGCGAAATAGCGCCGCACCGGCCGTTGTTGTTTCATCAGTCCCCATCGTCCATACGGCACATATCGTCCATGACACCGCCGAGGTCAGACGTGCAACCGAGTTCAGGCAACAACTCCCCCCGCCTGCGGCGGGAAAAGAGAACCGTGGCGAAGATGATCGCCATGTACTGCCGTGACCATCACGGCGAGGTGGGGAGACTGTGCGCGGAATGCACAGCGCTGCACGACTATGCCATGGAGCGGCTGGACCGGTGCGTGTACGGTTTGGGGAAGCCCGTCTGCAACCACTGCCCCATCCACTGCTACCGCAAGTCCATGCGGGAGGGCATGCGGGCGGTGATGCGCCATTCGGGACCGCGCATGATGTGGGAACATCCGGTCATGGCCGTCCGGCATCTTATGGATTCGCGCCGCAAGGCCCCGGACAAGCCCCCCACCCAGTGACTCCTGTCACGAAACAGAATGCGGCGCGGCCTTTTTGGAGTGCGGCGGCAACGACGCCGCTTTGGCTTCGGGCGGGGTTCGTGGCTGGACCGTAGTGCACGCGCCCGCAGGGGAAAAGCGGCGTCGTTGCCGCCGCACTCCAAAATTGAGCCGCCCGCTACGCCTTGATTTCGCAGCGGAATCCGCTGCCCGTGATGATTTCCGGACCTGCCACAGCGGGCTGGCCGTTCTCAGGTAGCACGATGCGCATGGAACATCCGCCGAGGATGTCCTTCTGCACGTCAATGCCGGGCATGACGTAGATGAGTTCCATGCCCCGCTCGGTGAGCTGGAACGCGCCCACGTGCGTCACGTAGAACACCTTCTTGCCCAGCTTGAGCGCCTCGGCGCCGTTGAAGGTGATTTCGCTGACCTTGTCAATGTACTTGGGGGTGCCCCGCTCGTTCACGCGCACTGTGCCGTCCTGTACCTCAATGTCGGCCTGCTCGCCCCAGGCACTGCAGAAGATGAGTGACTTGGCGTTGGTGACCAGATCGATAAAGCCGCCGGGGCCGACATAGTTGCGCGCGCCCTCGCCGCGCTTGGACACGTTGATGTTGCCCTCACTGTCGGTTTCCAGCGCGCCCAGGATGGCCCAGTCGAGCCGCTTGTACACGCGCTCGAAGGCGGTGGCGGACGAGACGATTTCGGTCGGGTTGATCGCCGCGCCGAAGAAGATGCCGGGCGCGGCCATGCCGCCGAACACGCCGCTCTCGTTGATCATGGTGATGTGTTTGATCGCGCCGCTCTCGTACAGGATGCGCGAGACCTCCTCGGGCAGGCCCACACCGATGTCCACATGGTCGCCGTCGTGGGCGTGGTCGGTGAAGATCTTCGTGGCAAGGCGGGCCAGCACGCTGTCAATCTCCTTGCGGCGGGGCGTCACGCCGAGCATGTCATTTACGATTTTGGCGCGCGCGATGCCCTCTTTGATCGGAAGCCTGCTGCCCGTGGTGAAGATCTCCCAGTGCTTGCGGTGCTTGATGGTCGCCGTTTGCTCCGTGTCCGGCCAGTACACCACGGCGTCCACCTCTACCGCGGGCAGAAACACCTGGTCGTAACCCTCGTCCACCAGGAGCCCCACATTGACGATGACCTTGCCGCCGTTGCGCCGGGCCGCCTTGGCGATTTCCCAGCTTTCGGCCAGCATGGGCTGTACGCCGTCAGCGGTCCATTTGACC
>CALDSM010000887.1 GCA_937923585.1 uncultured bacterium | reverse complement strand
CCCCGGAGGGGCCATACAACAATAGCCACGGGTGGAGCGAAGCGGAACCCGTGGTTAATGGCAGAAACCGAGCACGTCCCCGAAGGGGGCGAACACACCCACGAGACGACGCTTCGTCCGGCCTCAGGCCCCGGTCTCCCGTTCAGCGCCATGCTCCGCAACCTGTTCGCTCTCGTGCTGCAACTCGCGCAGGCTCATCTTCTCCGTGGACAGGCACCACACCCCCACAATCACCACCGGCACCAGATTGATCAGGTGCGCCAGGATTGCCGTTGCGCGCGCCACATCCAGGTCAATGTCCGGCTTCACCAGCAGCAGCCCCGCCACAATCGCCACATGAAACGGCCCCACAAAACCCGGAGGACCCGGCACCGTGATGAACACCGCCAGCATGGACAGCGTGACAAAAGGCGCATACCAGGGCAGGTTCAGGTTCATTCCCTTGAACATCGCCCAGTGGCCGACCGCGAAGACTACCCAAAGTAGCAGGCTCACCGCAACGGATCGCCCCAGATGCGAGGGCTTGCCCATCGCCGACATGCCCTCGGTAAAGTGCGCGGCCAGGCGCGAGACCTGCTGCGCCAGCCGCTTCGAGACAAGCCCCGTGATCCACCCGCTCCAGCGCACCACCCGTTCGCGCTGAAGGTAGACAAAGAACATGGCGCCGGTCAGCACGATGATCCCCAACGCCACCGTCTCGGCGGCGCGCCGCACCAGCGTTCCCGAGATCTCGCCCGAATACAGGTTCCCAAGATCCCCCGGCAGCCGGAACGGCTGCGCCGGATGAAAGGTGGCCACCGTCAGCGCCAGCACCATGGCGAGGCCCGCCATGTCCGTCACCCGGTCAATCGCCACATAGGCGAAGGTCTTGCTGAAGGGGATGCCCGTGCTGCGGCTCAGCACGATCGCGCGTACCGGCTCGCCCATCCGCGCCGGCAGCACGAAATTGGCAAGGAACCCGATCTGCGTGGCGCTGAACATCCGGCTGAAGGAAACCTTCTGGTCGCCGCAGACAATGTAGCTCCACCGCCAGATGCGCACCACAAACGAAAGGAGGATCGTGGCGATGCCGAAGGCCAGCCACCCCCAGTTTGCCGCGCGCAGGGCCGCCCCCACGGCCACCCAGTTCGTGTCCTTGAAAAGCCACCAGACCAGCAGCACGCCGATAACCGCGCCGAGTATGATTTGAATGCGGCGTTGCATGGGGATGCGGATTCCAACTCCTTCAAATGGAGGACAAATGCGCGGAATTGCGCGGCCAAAGTATAGCACACTCCAAAAGAACCCGTCACAGCCCGCATGACCGCAGGTGAAGCGTGGAGAGGCGTCGCAAAATCCCGCCTTTGTGCCCGTTGCAGCCCAGGCTTCCATTTCTCGCATCGGTCCCATCGGTCACATGGGTCCCATTCTTCCCGTACCCCGCATTGATCCATGGCCCCACCACTCCCATAATCAAACCCGTGGTCCCGGCTTCAACGACAAGGTGGCGTCCGTGCTGAAACCCGCCCTGGATAAGATGAACCTTTCCCCCAGACTGCAACGCCTGCTTGGCCTGGCGCTGCTGCTCGCGCTGTTGCTTGCCGCGGTTCAGTTGGTCTTCGGCCTGGTCGTTGTCGGCCGAGAGTTCTCCGCGGCGCCGCCGCCAAAGATCACCTGGTCGAGCCCCAACCTCCTCGTGGATCGCGCGCGCCTCGACGCCATCAAGGCCGCCGTGCAGAAGAACGATCCCGTGCTCACCCCCGCCTTCCAGGACCTCGTCCGCACCGCCGAGGGCATGCTCGCCGACGCGCCCAACCCCATCCTCGGCGACCTCATGGTGCCCGGCTTCTACACGGCGGGCAGGGAAACGCAGCAGCGCATCACACGCCAACTGCGCACCGACGCCCGCAAGTCGCACGCCCTCGCACTGGCCCATGCGCTGACCGGCCGCGCCGAATTCGCGGACAAGTCGCGCGCCATCCTCTTCGCGTGGATGAACTCCCTCAAACGGCCCGTCAACGGCGGCCACTGGTGGGAGGTCTTCTGGCTCGGCCACCGCGGCGACACGCCACTGGTCATCTCCTACAGTTTTCCGGCCTTCCTCTACGCCTTCGATCTGCTCAAGGGCGAGAACATGCTGCGCCCCGTCGAAATGGATGCCTTCCGCGCATGGCTGCGCCCCTATGTGGACTACCTCAGCGGCGAAGTGCTCTACAAGAACAACCACCACAACTGGCAGGTGGTCTTTCTGCTCTGTGCCGCCCACGTGCTGGAGGACCCGGCGCTGTTTGACCGCGCCGTGGGCTACTACCGCAACGGCCTCCGCGGCCAGATTCGCGGTGACGGCGCGCTCCCCCGCGAACTCTGGCGCAAAGAGAAGTGCGGCACCTACACGCTCATGGCCTTGGAGGGCATGGTGCAGGCCGTACACATCGCCGAACAGCACGGCTACGACAGGCTCCGCACGCTGCGATCCAACAAGGGCGGCACGCTGGAGAAGGCACTGGACTTCTACCTCCAGTACCTGAAAGACCCCGCCGCCTGGGCAAAGCACACCAACGCGCCCAAACTCAACGCGCCGAACGATCCCTCCGACTGGGGCTACGTGTTTGAGGTGCCCTATGCATGGTGGCGCAACCCCGACTACCTGCCCTACATGCAGAAACGCCCCTACGGGTACGCCGTCGAGCGCTGCTACACGCTCGACTTCGCCACCCTCCTCTTCGCCGGCCGCTGACAGGCCTTCTCTCTTTTTGCCCTTCGGCCTTTGCCCTTCCCTATCAGCGGTGTCCCCCATGTCCACCGCCAAGTCCACCACCGTGTCCGCCATGGACACGTCCACCATGCCCGCCGGGACCGTGCCCGACAGGGCCATGCCCAAGGGGGCCGGGCTCGGGACGGCCCGGTCCAAAGGGGCCGCCGCGCAATTCGGGACGGCGGTCAAAGTCACCGCGGTGGTGACGGTGGCCGTCCCCGCGCCAATGACCGTGCCCTTCGTGCCGGTAGGGTCCGTAATACCCGTATGGGCGGTAGCCGTATGGGCCGTAGTAGCCATACGGGGCATAGAGTCCGTACGGCTGGGTATATACATAGCCCCGATACTCGGGATACCCGACGCCGTAGCCGTAATAGCCGGTTGTTTCGCAGCCGCTCAACAGCAAGGCTCCCGCCAACGCTGCCGCTGCAAGCGCGATGGCTCTTGTCATCATGCACCTCCTTGAAGGGACTGCTTACCCTTCTCCCTTTTCTAACACGCCCCCCCATTGTCTATTCCCTTTCTTTCGCAGCATGCCGCCGTGTTTACGCCCTGTGCGGGAAAGCGGGTACAATGAATGCACACTGCCGGGATGGTTTGTGCCCGATACGGCGCGACAGGCCGGTGTTCCCCGGCGTATGCGGAGAAGGCGCATGACCCCCGACGCGTCCCTTGCCCTGCTGGCGAAACACGGCGGCAACGCCCCATGGGGAAAGCACTGCCACGCCGTGGCCGATGCGGCGTCAAAACTCGGCCATGCCCTGAACCGCTTCCATGCGGTGGACCATGCCTTCCTCCGGTCGGCCGCGCTTCTGCACGACATCGGCCGGTGCGTCACCCACGACCCGGTTGGCCACGGCGTCGAGGGCTATCATCTGCTCACGGCGCTGGGCCACGCGCGGGAGGCCCGCGTGTGCGCGGCCCACGTCCTCTTCGGGCTCGACGCCGCCGACGCGGAGCGGAGCGGCCTTCCCGCGCGGGACTTCCACCCGCAGTCGGTCGAGGAGCGCATCGTGACCCTGGCCGATCTCCTCATCGAATATGACACCCCCACCACGCTCCACGATCGCTTCACGTCCCTGCGCAAACGCAACGCCGGCAACGCCTTCTTCATGGACAGGCTCGACCGCGCCCGAGAACGGGCGGAGGCATGCATGCAGCGGTTCAGCACCGAGATCGGCAGGCCGGTCGGGGAACTCCTCGCGGCTCCCTGACGGTCAGTTCTTGCAGTCTCCTCACTGGGAGCGCCGGCGATTCCAGTGGGCCTGCTTGCCTGCCCAACGCGCCTTCACGATCAGTTCGGCGCTGCAGATGGAATCCTCGTCGAGGATTTCACAGCCGCGGTTGGTCAGCGCTCTGTGGCTGGCAGGGTCGCAGACCGTGGCCGTCTTACCGACTTCCCGTCCCTGCCGAAACGGTCAGTCCAAGCACGCCAAACAGCGTTGCGAGCGTTCCAACCAATGACTTTGCCGTTGTACCCCGACATCCTGTGCATCCTGATTCAAAGCGCACACCCGATTCTTCGGGGGACAGTTGGCCGTCGCCGTCTGCATCAAGCGCGTTGAATACCGCTTGGGTTAATCCGGGCACCGCTGCGGCGGCCTCGCCGAATGACAGTCTCCCGTCTCCGTTCATGTCAGCCTGCTGAAAGGCCTCGCTCAACTGCTGCCGCGCGCTGTCAATGTCCAACGGTGGTTCGCCTTCGCCTTCCACCACCGGCATCGCACCCAGACTGATCACGATGCTTATGCCTGAGCCCGGAGGCAGTTCCGTGCCCGCTGCTGGACTTTGCGAAATCACGATGCCCGCGGGAATCGTGTCGCTGTACGCCTGTGTCATGGCGCTCACGATGAGTCCCGCTTCCGCGGCAGACTGTTCCGCCTGCGCCTGTGTCTGGCCGACAACGCCGGGCACCGCGGACGGCTGCACGCCGCGGCTGATCACGAGGTCAACGGAGGCACCCGGAAGCACCGGCGTTCCCGCCGCCGGCGTCTGCGAGATGACCGAACCCGTCGGCACGCCCGGACTGTACTGCTCCGTCACCGTTCCCACCGCGAGCTGGGTGCCGGTGATGGTCGCGACCGCCGCCTCCCGCATTTGGCCCGTCACGTCGGGCACGGCGATGCCGCCCCGGCTGATTGCGAGGTCAACCCGACTCCCCTCGAAAGCCTGCGTGCCGGCCCCGGGTGTCTGTGAAATGACCATGCCCGCGGGCACGGTGACGCTGTATTGGAGCGCCACCGTTCCTAGCGCCAGTCCCGCATCGTTGAGTATTGCTTCGGCCGCGGCCTGTGCCTGGCCGACGAGATCGGGCACCTGCACCGGCTTCGGTCCGTTGGACACCACCAGGTTCACCGCCGACCCCTGCGGCACTTGCGTTTCCGCTTCGGGCGCCTGTCTCAGGACCTGGCCTTCGGGCGCGGTGAGGCTGTATTCCTCCGTCACTTCGCCGATTTGCAGCGGCACGGCGGCGAGCGCCTGCCCGGCGGCATCCAGCGCAAGGCCGGCCAGATCCGGCACGGCCACGTAGGGATATTCATAGGCGCCCATATCGCACGCCGGGCCCTGCGGACGGGCCGTGCCGAGGATGTCGGCGGCGGGCGCACCGTCGGACGCGCCGGTGTTGATGCAGGGTGAGTCCAGGCGCAGCCGGAGATCACCCTCAGCCGCGTTGACGAACAGCGGGTCGGCGACGATGTTGCCTTCGCCGACCGCGGCGGTGCCCAGGCACGAGTGCGACACGGCCGCGGAAACCGTCTCTTCCGGGCTGTTCCCCCACAAGATGCAATTCACGGCCGTGCCCCCGTGCATGCCCGCGCTATCCTGGGCCGAGGCGGTGTTTCCGAAGAAGGTGCAGTTGGCCGCCGCACCCTCAAACGCCGCGCCGCCGCAAAACGCCGTGTTGCCCGAGAAGACACAGTTCGTTGCCGTGACTTTGGCCACGGCGCCGCCATTGCCGCCGTTGCCGCCGGAGAGGTCCCGCTCCATAACAAGGGGCGCGGCGACGTTTCCGGTGAACGTGCAGTTCGTCGCGGAGCCATAGTACATTGCGCCGCCGTATCCCCCAATCACGGACGACATCGCCGAGGTGGTCCGTGATTCGTTCTCGCTGAAGGTGCAATGGGTCGCGGCGCACCCGGCTGTTCCGCCGCCCAACCACGACACGTTCTTCTGGAAGACGCAGTTGTTCGCCCTGTTTCCGGACATGCCGCCGCCCATACCGGTATGGAAGCCCAGCGAGGTGTTCTCCGTGAAGGTGCAGTCATCGGCTTCGATCCCATACATCCCTCCGCCCGCTGCTTCCGCCGTGTTTTTCGAGAAGGTGCATTTGGCCGCCACGGCGCCATAGAAACCGCCGCCGTTTCTGCCCGCCTGGTTCCCCGCGTAGATGCAGTTCGCCGTCCAGCCGCACATTGCCCCGGCGCCGTGGTCCGCCGCGCCGTTCTGCAGGGTGAACCCATCCACCGTGCTCGATGCGTTGCCGGAGACGCACTGCCGCGCGCCCTGGCCGTCGAGGGTCGTCGGGTTCGCGGCCCAGTCCCTTTGTTCGCGGTCTGACTCCGTGCCCGCAAAGCCGCCATAGACCGATGTCGCCGGCAGCAGCTTTACCACTTGGCCGCTTTCGGAGACATAGGTTCCCCCGGCCACCCAGATTTCGCCGCCGTACCCGGAATGATCCGCCGCCGCCTGCAACGTCGGAAAGGCGGTTTCCCAGGTGAGGCCGTCCGGGTTGGCCGCCGTGGAAGCCCCGTTGACCCGCAGCACACCGGCGTCCACGGCCGCCGAGTCATCCCCGGCGTAGAACTCGTAGGCGCCCATATCCGGCGCGGCGCCGTTCGGCCGGACGCGCAGGGCAAGGTCCGTGGCAGGTGCGCCCGACGCCGTTGCGGCATCCATGCAGGGAGACGCGGCGCGCAGACGCAGGTCTCCCGCGGCAAAGTTCACGTACCGGGGATCGGCCACGATGTTGCCCGTCCCCTCCGTCGGCACGGACAGGCAGGAGTAGGAGGCGTTCACATAGACGGTCTCCTCCGGCATGTTTCCCCAGATGATGCAGTTGACGGCGGTGCCGCTGCTCATTCCGTATCCGATATTGCCGGCCATGGTGCAGTTTATGGCGTCGCTGGAAGTCAGGCCGGAACCGGAGTTCCCGAAAAAAACGCAATTGGTGGCCGTGATTCCGTTTGCCCCGCCCGCGATGTTTTCGATGAACATGCAATTGATGGCCGTGCCGCCGTCCTTGCCGCCGCCCATACCGGCAAACTGGCCTGCCGCCACATTCTCTCTGAAGATGCAGTTCACCGCCGTGCCCGAAGACATTCCGCCGCCGAAATTCGCCAGGCCATGCTGCAGCGTGAATCCGTCGACGACGCTGGTGGCGCTGGCGGTGACGCAGCGTCTTACGCCCTGGCCGTCGATGACCGTGAGATTGGCCGTTCCATCCCGCCGGTCACGGGAGTCTTCCGTCCCGGAGAAGCCGCCGTACAGGGTCATGCCGTCCTTGAGGCTCACCACCTGGTCGCCCGTGCCGGTGTAGGTGCCCGCGGCCACCCAGACCTCATCGCCCGATGCGGCGGCGTCAACTGCGGGCTGGAGAACGGGAAAGGCGGTTTCCCAGGCTAGCCCGTCCGGATGGGCCGCGGTGGACGCTTCATTGACCCGCAGCACGGCGGCCCGTGCCTCTACCGTGAAGAGAATTGCCGCCAATGCCACGCCGATGATCGCCCCCCTGCTTGCGAGCGGTTTGCCGACACACTGCGTCACGGGCATAATAACTCTCCCTCAACCGTTTTTGGTGCCGTCATGTCCTTTTTCGGCACGATTCACCCCTTGTGAATGGTGGCCGATGTTCTGATGCCGGACGACGTTCCCGTGCGCCGCCCTTCAGGAGAATTGTACACCGAACTGCGCGCGTTGCCAATATCGGGAGCGCCGACATCCCTGCCGGCTGTCTTGGGGTTTGGTCGTTGCGCGCGAAAGAGCCGGCGGGGACGCCGGCGCTTCCGGTGGATTTACAGATGGTCCAGGAAGAAGGCTTGGTAGCGGTTGGATTGGGGTGCGGCTTCGCAGTCTTTCCAGGGTCTTACCAGGCGCGAATAGTGGGGGCATTTGCGGCAGATTTCGGGAGCGGAGCCGAGCAGGTGCGCGCGGCGCAGTTGATTGTAGGCCTTCCCGTGCCAGATGTCCCGGAAGGATTGCCTTCGGATGTCGCCCATGACGAGCGATGTGCCGCCCACGGTGAAACAGCATGGGGTGACAATGCCGTTGGCGCCAATGGCAGGCTGATTCCAAAGGTCGAGACAGGTGTAAATGCCTTCCTGCGGCCTGCCGGTCCGAGGATGTCCCTCGAATACATCGGGCAGTTGCACCGTGAATGTGTCGTCGTTCAGTGCGGCCATCGCGGCCACGGCTTGTTCGAGCGCGGCAGGCGAAAGCAGCCCGAGCGGCTGGTCGATGACGCGGGCGCCGTTCGGCAGGAGCGCCTCGGAACTTACCCCGGACGCCAGCAGGTTTTCAAGATTCAGGACTCGAATGCCAAGGTCTTGCAGCAGCGCCTTCAACGCGGGAAGCTGCGGCAGCGTGTCGCGCATCACGATGGCGTAGACAATGATCTCCGGCGTGGCCGAATGCATCTCGGCTTGCTTGCGGCGGATAAGCCTCAGGTTTGCGATCATGCGTTCAAGCACATCGAACGAGGCGCCGCGCCGCAGCGCGGCCATGTACGGGGAGTCGGGCGAGTCGAGGGAGACGGACAGCAGGTTGAGCCCGCCGGTGATGATCTCTTCGGCCAGCCGCCCGTTCATCACGGTCATATTCGAGATGGTCGCCGTGTCCAGCCCCAGTCTATTGGCATGGCGCACCATCGCGGGGAAGTCCTTGTGCAGAAAGGGCTCGCCGAGCCCCTGAATGTGGACCGCCTTGAGATGCCCCAGCGCGTGCGGGCCGTCCACGCACGCCTTGAATTCGTCCAGTGTCAGGTCCGGTATGGATTCCGGCGGGCAGGAAGCTCCGTGGGCGCACATGACGCATTTCAAATTGCACCGCCGCGTGTGCTCTATCTGTATGATCTGCGGTCCATGCGGGGGGTTCTTCAGCGCTTTTCCGAGGATGGCCGTACGCGCCGGAAGTCGCCGCCAGTCTATTAGATACCGCAGCTTCGACATGCCCGCCTCAAGTTTGACTCCGGACGTTCCGGACAAGGGGCTTTACGGAGCCGCGGCATTCACTTTCTGCGGAAGCCATGGTTACGACTTGGCCCCTGCCGCCTTCCTCGCCTTCACGATCAACTCGGCGCTGCAGATGGAATCCTCGTCGAGGATTTCGCAGCCGCGGTCGGTCAGCGCCTTGTGCAGGCCCTCGCGGGTGTAGCGGTTGACGTGCTCGTGGGCGTAGGCGCCGGGGGCGACTTTGCCGTAGATCTTCTCAATCAACGGCCACTGCCAGCCGCCGTAGTCGGGCGTGCCGATTACCAGGATGCCGCCGGGCTTGAGCACGCGCAGCACCTCGTCAATGTGGCTGCCGTTTTCGTTGGCGATGTGCTCGATGATCTCGGACGAGATCACGCCGTCAAGCGAGCCGTCGGCGAAGGGCATGTGCATGCCGTCGCCCTGCATGAGCGCGCCGTGGTGGCGGGACCGCATGAAGCGGAGCTTCTCCAGGCGCAGGTCCATGCCGACGGCGTGGGGGAGGTCGGCCAGGATATGGCTGCTGCCGCAGCCGATGTCGCACACCAGGCCGGACAGGGGCGCGAAGCGCATGATGATGCCGTAGCGCTTGCGCTGCCAGTAGCGCTGGAACCAGATGCGGCCGTTGTGCGCGCGCCAGTCGTAGTCGGGGAAGTCCACCGAGTTGCGGATGCCCCACATGCGCCGGATCAGTTTCAGGTAGTCCACGCCGAAGGCGATGATGCGCGCGTGGGAAACGCCCTCGATGCGCGGCTTGTAGTGGAACGGTGTCTCGGCGATGATAGCGCCCTTCGCGAAGGCCTTGAGCAGGATCTCGATGAGCACGGCGAAGTTGAGGAACTCGATTTCGAGCCCGGCCAGCATGCGCTTGCGGTAGAGCCGGAACCCGCTGGACAGGTCGAGCGGCTCCAATGTGAGCGCGGTGCGCAGGAACCCGTTCAGTATCTTGCTGAGCGTGAGCCGCGCCCAGGGCTGGTCGGCCTTGCCCCCGGGCACATAGCGCGAGGCGATGACCAGATCGCCCCGGTCACGCGAATCCCACAGCCGCGCCACAAAGGGGCTCGGATGGGACAGATCGGCGTCCATGGTCAGCACGTACCGGCCGTTGGCCTCCTCAAAGCCCCGCAGAATGGCCCGGCCGTAGCCCCGCTGCTCGTCGCGGATGTAACGCGCGCCGTGCCCCTCCGCCACGGCCTTGGTGTCGTCGGTCGAGGGGCCGTCAATAATGAGAATTTCCCAGGTGATGCCCAGTTGGTTCAGTGTTTCGTGCAGCGACGGCAGCAGCACGCGCAGGTTTGCTGCCTCGTTCAGGCAGGGGAGCACCACCGACAGGTCCAGTGTCTCGGGACGAAGCTTTACGCCCATGAAACCGCCTCCGCATTGACTCGTTTTGTGCGACCGTTTCAATTCTGGCATAATGCCGTGTCCCAAACAAGTCTTTGCGCGGTCATTGTGCGGCTCCATTCAACACCAGGGAACGCCTCCATGGAATTCATCGGGCTTCATTGGATAGACATGTTCATTGTGGTAGTGTACATGATAGGCTCGCTCATGCTGGGCACCTACTGCACACGCTTCGTGGGCAGTGCCGAGGACTTCTTCATCGCCGGAAAGGCGCTTCCCTTCTGGGCCATCGGCTTCTCCATCGTCACATCGGACATCGGCGCGACGGACTTCGTGGCGGTGGCGGGCGCGGCCTACACCAACGGCGTGTCGGCGGCCAATTTCGACTGGATGGGCTCCATGCCCGCCATGGTCATCGCGGCCTTTGTCTTCGTGCCCTACTTCTGGCGGTCCGGCGTCTTCACGATCCCCGAGTTCCTGGGACGCCGCTACAACACCGCCGTGCAGTTCATCAACGGCCTCATCTGGGCGGTGGTGCTGTTCTTCATGCTCGCCATCATGCAGTGGCTCTCGGCCGACAAGCTGATGCACACCATCCTCGGCTGGGACCCCTATCTGACGCTGTGGATCACGGCGATCATCACGGGCATATACACCTTTTCCGGCGGCCTGACCGCCGTGGTGTTCACTGACGTGGTGCAGTTGATCGTCATGTACGTGGGCGGCTTCGGCCTGCTCGCGCTGAGCTTGTGGGAGGTGGGCGGCTGGACCATGCTCCATGACAAGGTGCTCGCCATGGGCCCGCAGTATGCGGACCACTTCAAGCTGCTGCTGCCGCACAACACCACCGGCCCCTTCCCCTGGACCGGCATCGTGTTCGGGCTGGCGCTCGTGATGGCCGTCGCCTACATGAGCGGCAACCAGGTCATCGTGCAGCGCACGCTCGGCGCGCGCTCCGAGTGGGACGCCAAGGGCGGCATGCTCTTCGGCGGCCTGCTCAAGGCCATGATCCCGCTGATGGTGGCCCTGCCCGGCCTGTGCGCCATTGTGCTCATTCCGAACCTGGGCAGCGAAAACGCCGACCGCGCCGTGCCCGAGATGATCCGCCTGCTCATGCCCGCCGGCCTGCGCGGGCTCATGTTCGCGGCGCTGTTCGCCGCCATGATGTCGCACATCTCGGCCTCGCTCAACTCCACCACGACCATCTTCATCACCGACATCTTCGGCCAGATCCGGAGCTGGATGGGGAAGGGTCCGATGAGCGAGAAGATGGCGCTCGGCATGGGCCGCTTCATCACGCTGGCCCTGATCGTCTCCACGGCGCTGCTGGCCGAGCCCATCGCCAACCGCGAACACATCTACGTGTTCATGCAGACTATCCTGTCCCTCTTCCAGGGGCCGCTGCTGGCCATTCTGCTGCTGGGCATCGTCTGGCCCCGCGCCACGGGCTACGGCGGTCTGGCCGGGCTGGTGCTGGGCGTGCTGTTCTGCTTTGTGCTCAAGTATACGCCGGGACTCTTTGTCTCAGCCGAGCCGTTTCTCTTCGTGGCCTGGTGGTCGTTCCTGTTCGCACTGGTGGTCACGGTGGTGGTCAGTCTGCTGACCAAGCCGGAGTCCGAGGAGAAGCTGCGCGGGCTTTGCTGGAGTTCGGTGGTGGCCGATGAAGACGCCCAAGAGGCGTTGCAGGAAAGGGTTTCCTAATGGAAGAAGCCATTACAGCCTTTTGCGACAAGTTTTTCGGTCCGGCGTTGCGGTTCGTCTTCGTGCCGATCAATGACGCTCTCGGCCAGATTCCCAACTGGGTGGCCGGATGGTGCGGTGTCGGCATCTTCGTGCTGACCATGATTTGGGTGGGGCTGCTGCTCAACCCGAACTATGTGAACCGGGGCCGGCCCTACAAGTCCGTCTGGACCGACTTGCGCCTGTGGACCGTGATCTCCATGACCCCCCACGTGCTGGTCTACTTCTACTTCAGATAGGATGTGCGGACATGCTGATGAGCGATTCACCCAAA
The DNA here is from genome assembly GCA_937923585.1 of uncultured bacterium. Classification (GTDB taxonomy): domain Bacteria; phylum Hydrogenedentota; class Hydrogenedentia; order Hydrogenedentales; family CAITNO01; genus CAITNO01. The sequence continues at coordinate 11,724 of CALDSM010000887.1, read as the reverse complement.
GAGTCTGATTCCGACAAGAACGTCAATATCCGCATGGAGAAGCGCGACGGCGAAACCTACATCGCGCTCGGGCTTTTCATCGTCGCCGTGGGAATTCCGGTTCTGGCCGGCACCTACTTCGCCGCGCAGACCAACGTCCGCGCCGCCGTGGTCAATGTCGTCTGCGCGGTGGTGCTGCTGCTGATCGGCGTTGCCGCCATCGGCTATGGGCGGCTGTTGCTGACGCGCAACAAGGGCCGCGATTGACCTCCCTGTGCCTGCCCGCCCGGATCGACGCCGAAGCCGCGCTGCGCTTCTTTCGCCGGCCGCGAATGGGCAACCTTTTCGGCCTGTATGCGCAGCAGGCACGGGTTGCCGTGGAGGGGGATTCCGCCAGCCGCGTGCTGCCGTTCATCGAGCGGCTCTGGCTGCCCGCCTTTGCCGTGCGCGTGCATGCCACGTCCCCCAGGAGCCAGCACAGCGTGTGGACCGCGGTGGAGGGGATCCACGGCGAGTTTTCCCTGCTTGAATGCGACAACGAACTGGCCGAGCGGGAACTGGACGGGGAAGTCTTCCCGGCGGTCATTGATGAAACGCGCGCCGCAGCGCTTGCCCGCAAAGGGGCCATGCACTATGTGCTTATCCAGCGCGGCCTGCTGAACAAACCCCTGGTGGACGGCATCGAGGAAATCCGTCCCTACCATTACCCCGTCTGGGTCTGCTATTACCGCAGGCGCGGCGTGTTTCTCGACGTCATGGTGCAGGACGCGCGCACCGGCAAATCGGGCGGCCCCAAGATGCGGATATCCGTGCTCCATGCGCTGGTGACGCGCAAACGGGAACTTGGCGAAGGGGAGAACCGGAGACCGACCCCCCCGTCCGTTTAGTTCTTGCCGTCCTCCCTGGAATGGTCCGCTCCGGCCGCAGCCTTGTGTTCATGCACCGACAGCATCACCAAGAACACCACGGCCGCCAGCAGCACCATGTACATTATCCCACCGGAACCCTGCGGATACCCGCCCAGAATGCGGAGAACCACGTCTGTCCAATAGCCCATAAGATCGATACCCCTGTGTTTGCACGCAACCTCTGCTTGGCTGACAGACTGCCCAAGCTTACCGCGTCAGTATAGACCCTAAGATTCCCGGTTGCAACAGTTTTTTTTGGCCTGTCTGCGAATTCGCCGGGCAGTCCTCAGACCGCCGAAAATCACAGGAGGGGGGGGATGCGAGGAAATGGGAATGGCGGAGAGGGTGGGATTTGAACCCACGGTACCCTTTTGGGGTACAACGCCTTAGCAGGGCGCCACCTTCGGCCACTCGGTCACCTCTCCACAGGGGCCGGACCGAATATTAGCATGAAGCCCGGAGAAAGCGCAAACGCGGGCACGGTGCCGGACCGGTTGGCGAAGCCGGTGCGGAGGCCGCTCCTCCCGGGCGCTTTGTCTGCAAGACAGACCGCAGCATCCGCGATTCCTGCGGCAACCGAACGGTTTCTTGCTAATCCGGGCGTGTTGTGGCACCCTGTACCCGGTCGGCAAGAAGGATTTCCGATTGGAGCCGGAACGGTGCCGGGCGGGCTCTTTCTTGACAACCGGATATTGTCCGCTTCACGGGCCGAACCGACACCGGAGGTCACGGAATGAACGCCACATCTGACAAGCCCGAACCGTGCGCCGCAACGGCGGCAGGGCCCGCACCGGTCCGCACCCGCAGAATGTCGTTTCTGCTGGGCGTGCTCTTCACGGCGATCTTCCTGTTCGTTATGCAGGCGGGTCTTCATGTCTATGCCCTTGTCAGCCGTCCCGGCCTGTCGGTCGTGTCGAATCGGATCGATCTGAACCGGATTATGCAGAACGATCCCGACACGTTCTGGTCGCTGCTTCCCAACCTGAAGAACGTCGAGTTCAAGCCGCAGCCGATGGGCCCTCCGCGCAGTTTTCACGTCAGCACCAACGAACTGGGTCTGCGCAACCCGCCCCTTCGCGAGAAGGGCGGCCGTCTCCGGATTCTTGCCGTTGGCGACTCCACAACGTTCGGCCAGTATGTGGAGGACGGGGAGACCTGGCCCGCGCAGCTCCAGACCATACTCGACCCCGGCGGAACGCGCGCGGATGTCGTCAATGCCGGCCTCATCGGCGCCACCTCGTTCCAAGGGCTTTCGTATCTGCTCAAGCGCGGTTTTGACCTCCAGCCCGACGCGGTGATTGCCACCTATGGATTCAATGACCGCGGCAGTTGGAGTTTCGGGGACAGGACCGCATGGCCCCTCTTTCAGCAGACCGGACTGGGAAGCATAATCAACGACTGTGTCCACCGCAGGGAGAAGGGCAACCCGAATCCCGTGCCCAGAGTCTCGGCGGGGGAGTTTCTCGACACCCTTATGCTCCTGGCATCCGAGTGCGAGTCCCGCGGGGTGAAACTCTACTTGATCGTGTGGCCGGACCTGATTCACATAACTGGGGAATGGAGCAAGTTCTCTCCGATGGAGTACAAGTCGCTGATTTTTGAGGCGGCTTTCCGAACGCATGCCAGAACGGTTGACCTGCGGCGTCCTTTCCATGACATGCCTGAACCCGCCCTACTCGACTGCGTTCATGCCACGCCGGCAGGATGCCGCGTTGCGGCGGATTGCATCGCATCCGCACTGAGGGAAGACCTTCCCCAACTTCAGGCGGCATCCCGGTAATCGCTCGGACGGATTACGGATAGCTCCCCGTACCTTGCGGGACGCACCCGGTCACCGTTATTCCGTGTCCGCAATCCCGTCGCGGTTCGCGTCGGGAAAGTCAACCGCGAGGATCTGTTTCATGTCCAGACCCGCGTAGTTCTTTACGACGGCGCCTTCCGGACCTTTGGTGGGGACAAGGCGGTTATAGGCGACGGTCCGGCCGTCGGGTGACACCACCAGTGCATGGCGCGGCGCGCCGTCGCCGCGCGGCGTAAGCTGCACGGTCTCGCCGAAACGCGGGCCGGGTGCCACGCACACCGCGTCAATGCGGCCCTGCACGGTCACGAAGATGGTCCGGCCCGACGGATGCCAGCGCAGGCAGGTCTCAACGCCGCCGGGGATTCTGGTGGCCTGCACGGGGCGCAGCGCCGGGTCGTCGCTCTTGTCGGAGCCGTTGGCGGCGATGACAAACACCTGCATGTCGCCTGCGGCGTCCTTGCCGAAGTAGGCGATGCGGGAGCCGTCGGGCGCGCCGCGCACCACGCCGCCCGCCCAGTCATGGGTCAGCCGCCGCACGGTCAGTCCCTTGGGCGGCGCGGGATAGCGTGTTGCCGAGCCCGAATCGCTCGTGGTGATGTCCACGCTTTCCGGAATGTCCACCACGTAGAGCGATTCCTGGTAGGTTTGGCCGTCGTCGTTGCGCACCTTGCCGATGAAGGCGCGCATGGTGCCCTGCGGGTCCACCCAGGAGTCGCCGTAGGCCTTCTCAATCTCGCCCGGTTTGGCCTGGCCTATCGGCGGTACCGCCACCAGCAGCGCGAACCAGCACAGCGCGCCCTCGGGTGCTTTGGGGTTGCGCTCCATGTAGCCGATGGTGCGGTCATACTGTTTCAGCAGGAAATCGTCGTAGGTGAAGCCGATGCGTTTTCCGGTGGCGCAGAACTCGTGGCGGTGCGTGCCGCCCCGGTGTGCACCGGGAATCGTCTCGCGGTTCGTGGCGATGTCGCGCCTGTCGTACCAGGACAGTCCATAGGCACCGTCCTTGAGCATGCGCCATTCGCCGTCCTGCTGCACGACCTCACCGTCCGTTGCAAGGCGTCCGCCCGTGCGGTTGGGCTTGGCGTAGGGGCCGCGCCAGGACACCTCGTCCACCATGGGGCCGTGGATGAACGCTACCTCGCGGCCCGAGGGATTAAACGACACCGCGCCCACGCCGGGTGCGGGCTTTTCGCCGGTAACCGACTTGGCCGGGCGGTACAGGACGATTTCCCGGCCCGTGGCGACTTCCAGCAGTTCAATGGTCTGGCTGTTGTCTATGCCGGGGCCGACTGTCTCGCGCGTGTCGTAGCAGATGTATTTGCCGTCCGCCGAGAAGTTCTCGTTGTTGTCCATGTCATGGTTCTTCGGTGTTGCGGTCAACGCCCGTTCTTCAAGCATCGTCCTCTTCTCCTGCGCCGCGGCGGCGCCCGCCGCCAGAAGCCCTGCTGCCAGACAAAATCCCAATCCCAGCCGTCCCGCGTGGTGCATCCTGTGTCCATCCTGTGCGTGTATCCGGCACCCGCGCCGGAAAGCGGCGATTATACCGCGCCGGGAGGGAGCAGTACACGGGCGGCAACGCGGGATTCGCCGAAGACCCGCGCGGACTGGTAGACTTTCCCCCCGCGCGGATCGCGCGAAAGGAGCATGCATGGCAATAGTGGACCTCACGGGATTGGACTGGTCGCTCGAAGGCTGGCGGCCGTTTTCCTGGAAACTGGGCAAATCCATGGAGACCGGCTTTGGTATCAAGGCTGACCTGGGTCCCTTTTCCATGCGGGTGCCGGGCACGGTGCAGGCCATCCTGCGCGATGCCGGGGTCATACCCGACTGGAACATCGGGTTGAACTCGCGCGAATGCGAGTGGGTCGAGCATCGGCACTGGCTGATGGAGACGGTCATTCCCGCGGGCGCGTTGGCGGCGGGGGAGAGGGTCGTGCTGGAGGCGGAAAGCCTCGATTATTCGGGCTGGATTCTGGTGGACTGTGTGGAGGCGGCGCGTTTCGAGGGCGTGCTGTTGCCGCAGCGCATAGACCTCACGGATCAACTGGGCGACGGGAAGGAGCACCGGCTGGCGGTGGTGTTTGAGGAACCGCCGCGGGAACAGGGCCAGATCGGCTACACCTCGCGCTCGCACTTCTTCAAGCCGCGCTTCAATTACAGTTGGGACTGGTGTCCGCGCTTCGTGCCCATCGGCGTGGCGGGACGGTTCCGGCTGCTGACCGGCGCGGCGGCGGGCGTGTCACTCCAAATCCTGCAAAGCAGTTATAACCTAGAAACGGGCAACGGCTGCGTCGAGGCGGTGTTGGACGGCGCGGATGAGGTGTCGCGCTGGACGCTGCGCCTGCTGGACGGCGACCGGGAAATCGCGGTTGCGGAGAACACGGTGGGCACGGCGGTGCTTGCGGTGGAGGATGTGGCGGTGGAGGCGTGGTGGCCCAACGGTTACGGGCCGCAGAAGGTCTACACGGCCGAAGTACGCGCCTTTGACGAGACTGGTTGTGAATGCCTGGTGGAACGGCGTAACGTCGGTTTCCGCGAGGTGGATTGGCGGCAGAACGAGGGCGCGCCGGAAGGCGCCGACCCGTGGATTTGCGTTGTCAACGGCACGCCCTTGTTCCTGGGCGGGGCCAACTGGGTGCCCGTACTGGTGAACCACCAGGACGTGACCGAGGCGGACTACGCGAAACGCATTGACCTGTACAAAGAGATGGGCTGCACGGTGCTGCGCGTGTGGGGCGGCGCGATCCTGGAGACGGAAACCTTCTACGACCTGTGCGATCTCGCGGGCATCCTGGTGTGGCAGGAGTTTCCGCTGTCCTCGTCGGGCATCGAGAACGCGCCGCCGGACGACCCGGCGGCCATCGCCAAGCTGCGTGAGATCGCCGTGTCGTATGTGCGGCGGCGGGCGCATCATCCGTCGCTGCTGCTGTGGTGCGGCGGCAATGAACTGTACTACGGGGAATCGAAGGAGCATCCGCCCTGCCAGCAGCCGGTGGACCTGGCGCATCCGTGCATTGCCATGCTGGCCCATGTGGTGGAAGAGGAAGACCCGGACCGGCGCTTTCTCACGGCGTCGGCCAGCGGCCCGGTGGATTACGCCCAGCCGCATGACTACGGCAAGGGCATTCATAACGACGTGCACGGTCCGTGGGGCCAGGGGCTCAATCCCGACATGGACGCATGGGCGCAGTACTGGGCGCCCGACGATTCGCTGTTCCGGTCCGAAGTGGGATTTCCCGGCGCGATGGACGCGGACCTCATCCTGAAATACGCGGGGGACGCATCCTGCTGGCCGCCCGAGGGCGAATACTGGTGGCACACGGCCGCGTGGTGGACCCAGTGGGGCGATGCGGCCAAGGCGGCCGTGGCGGGGCTGGAAGGGCGCACCGCGCTGGAGCAGTATGTCGCGTTCACGCAGGACATGCAGGCCAGGGCATACGCCACGGCGGCGCGCCGCTGCCGGGAACGGTTCCCCCAGTGCGGCGGGTTCATCATATGGATGGGCCACGACTGTTTCCCCTGTCCGGCCAACAATTCCATCATTGATTTCGAGGGACGGCCCAAGCCGGTCTGCGCGGAGTTGACGAAGATATTCAAGGGCGGGATGATGCTTTCCCAAATGCATTTTGAGAATGAGTCATAATGACTCCGTTGGTTCACCCCGAAATCATGAAGATGGGTCCATGTCCTCGACCCGAGAGTGCGCTGTCTTGGGTCCCCCCTGGAGGGGGGCGGTCCCGCCGCAGGCGGGGCGGGGGGTGTACGGCGTTGTGCAAGGACTCCAAGGCATACACCCCCCGGCCCTTCGGGCCACCCCCCTCGCAGGGGGGACCAAAAGCATTCGCGTCCAGGGAATTTACGGAGCAGGGGACGAAACACGAGGGAAGAAGGAGTGAATCATGAATAAACGCCGCATTGTCATCGTGGGCAGCGCCAACATTGACCTGGTGACGCGCGTGCCGCGCAGTCCCAAGCCGGGCGAGTCGCTCATCGGCCATTCGTTCATGACGGTTACCGGCGGCAAGGGCGCGAACCAGGCCGTGGCCGCGGGACGATTGGGCATGCAGACCACGTTCATCGGGTGCGTGGGCAATGATGCCTTTGGCGCGCAGCAGCGCGAGAGCCTTGCCGCCGCAGGCGTGGACGTGTCGTGCATCAAGACCCATCCCACGGAGCCCACCGGCACGGCGGTCATTCTCGTGGCGGACGAGGGCCAGAATTCAATTGTCGTGACGCCCGCCGCGAACATGGGCCTGACACCGGAGGATTTGCAGGCGCACCGCGGGGTGTTCGAGCAGGCCGACGTGGTGCTGGCGCAACTGGAGATTCCGCTGGAGACGGTGATGGCGGCGTTTTCGCTGGCGCGGGAATGCGGTGCTTTGGCGCTGCTCGATGCGGGTCCGGCACGGCCGATACGCCCTGAACTCATCGGCATGGTGGACGTGGTGTCTCCCAACGAGACCGAGGCCGAGGCGCTGACCGGGATTCAGGTGGATTCGCCGGACACGGCCCGGGCCGCGGCGCGCAAACTGCTGGAAATGGGCGCCAAGCACGCGGTCATGAAACTCGGCGTGCAGGGGTCGCTGTATCTCGGGCCGGAGGATGATGTGTTTGCCCCCGCCTTTCCCGTGAAGGCGGTGGACACCACCGCGGCGGGCGACGCGTTCACGGCGGCGCTGGCCTTGCGCTGGGGTGTTGTGCCGGTGGCGGAGGCGCTGCGCTTTGCGAATGCGGTCGGCGCGATGGCGGCCACCGTGGCCGGCGCGCAGCCATCCATGCCCGCGTTGGCGGCGGTGGAGGCGTTTCTTGCGGCGCAGGGGTGATGCCCCTGCCTGCGGGAAGAGTTGAATCAATGCAAGTGTTAGGGCCTGGTGTTCCCCGCCGTGGAAAGGGACCAAAAGGACCCAAGGGACCAAAGGGACAGGAAAACACTCCCTCTCAGGAGTGTGCCAAACGGTTCCTGAAGTCCCTTGCGTCCCTTCTCTTGGGAGTGTCCAGGAGCGTGAACCCGTGGCTCGCGCCATGACAAGGAGTGTGTTTCGTGTCGAAGTCAGTGCTGAAGTATTCCGTGGATGCGGCGTGCCTGCCGCTGGGGCATTTTGAGGCGGCGCTGCGCGCCCTGGCCGATGCCGGCGCGGATGAAGTGTTCTTCACCGTTTCCGACGGCGGCAGTGCGCCGCTGACGGGCACCGGCCCGGCGCTGGTGGCCGCCGCGGGTGGGATGGGACTCAAGCGGCATGTGCATCTGATTGTCGGCCAGCCCGAGCGTCATGTGGACACCCTTGCCGCGCTGCAATGCGAGCGGCTCACGTTTCAACTGGAGGGGTGCGTGCATGCGCACCGCGTGCTGGGTCAGATTCGCGACGCGGGCATATCGTCGGGCGTGGCGCTGTCGCCCTGCACCCCGCTGACAAAGATTGACTATGTGCTGGAAATGGCCGACCGGGTGTTGCTGCTTGGCCTGGAACCCGGCGTGACGGAGGGGGTTGCGCGCGGCGCACTGCTGGAGCGGGTGAAACTGCTCGAAGACAACATCCGTTACCGCGAACTGCAAACCGTGATCGCTGTGGGCGGCGGGCTTGACGCGGCGGCGATGGCCAAGGCGGCGCGACTCGGCGCGAAGACCATCGTGGTGGACGGCAACTCAGGCGTGTGGGATGCCGGCGCGAACCCGGGGCAGGCGCTGGTGTCGCTGCGCGACATCGTCGCGGCGACGATGAAGACGGTGTAGCCCGGGCGTTTGTTTGGACCGGGGTTTAGGAGGTTTAAACCCTCCCGTCCCCGCCATCATTCCTTCCATTCAGGAACACAGGCTCTTTCGAAATAGGGAGGCGTGCCGACCTTCCCTATTTTTCCAGCCGTTGGCGGAGGGCTTCCAGTTCGTTGTGCAGTTCCGCGGGCATGCGCGGTCCGAGGCTGTCAAAGAATGCCGCGATGTCGTCGGCCTCGGCCTTCCAGTCCCCGGGGTTTACCGTCAGCAGTTCCTCCATGACGCCCGGCGCCAGGTTCAGTCCGGTCATGTCGAGCGCATCGGGCGTGGGGACGTTGCCGATGGGCGTCTCCTGGTATTTGCCTCCGCCCTGCGCGCGCTGAAGTATCCATTCGAGCACGCGCAGGTTCTCGCCGAAGCCGGGCCATAGGAACCTGCCGTTCTTGTCCCTGCGGAACCAGTTGACGTGGAAAATCTTGGGGGCGTTGGGCGTGGCATGGCCGATGTCAATCCAGTGCCTGAAGTAGTCGGCCATGTTGTAGCCGCAGAAGGGCAGCATGGCGAATGGGTCGCGGCGCACTTCGCCCTGTTTGCCGATCTGGGCCGCGGTGCGTTCAGACGCCATGCTCGCGCCGACGAACACCCCGTGGTCCCATGAGGTGGACTCGTACACCAGCGGCGCCAGACGCTCGCGGCGGCCTCCGAAGAGGATGGCCGAAAGCGGAACGCCCTGGCGGTGGTTCAGGCCGGAAAGCGCGGTGGGACACTGGCTGAAGGAAGCGGTGAACCGGCTGTTGGGGTGCGCGCCGGCCACGGCCGCGCCGTTCTCGTCGGTCATACCGGGTTTCCAGGGACGGCCGCGCCAGTCCAGCGCGTCCGCAGGCGGTTCCCCGTCGCCGTCCTCCCACCACACCGTGCCGTCTTTGCCCAGCACCACATTGGTGAAGATGGTGTTCTTCTTGAAGGTTTCCACGCCGTTTGGGTTGCTCTTTGAGTTCGTGCCCGGCGCGACGCAGAAGAAGCCCGCCTCGGGGTTCATCGCCCAAAGCCTGCCGTCACTGCCGGGGCGAATCCAGGCGATGTCGTCGCCCACGGTCCAGATGCGGTAGCCTTTGTGGCGCAGCCCCTCGGGCGGGATGAGCATGGCAAGATTGGTTTTGCCGCAGGCGCTGGGGAACGCCGCCGCAATGTATTCGGTGCCGCCGCCGGGTGACTCAATGCCGAGGATGAGCATGTGCTCGGCGAGCCATCCCTCATTTCGGCCCATCCAGCTGGCAATGCGCAGCGCCAGGCATTTTTTGCCCAGCAGCACGTTGCCGCCGTAGGCGGAGTTCACCGACCAAACCGTGTTGTCCTGGGGAAAATGCAGGATGCGTCGCTTGTCGGGGTCCAGGGTGCCCTTGCTGTGCAGGCAGCGGGTGAAACCGTTACCGGCGCCCAGCGCGTCGAGCACGGGTTTTCCCACACGGCACATGATTTCCATGTTCAGCACCACATAGATGCTGTCGGTCAGCTCGATGCCGATCTTGCTGAAATCAGAGCCGGCATGGCCCATCATGAAGGGCACCACGTACATTGTGCGGCCGCGCATTGAAGCGTGGAAGAAGCCTGCCGCCTCGGCATAGGCCTCTTCCGGAGCCTTCCAGTTGTTTGTCGTGCCGGCATCATTCTTGTCGGGGCAGCAGATGAATGTCTTGTCCTCCACCCGGGCCACGTCCTGGGGGTCCGACCGGTGGTAGTAGCACCCGGGGTGTCTATTCTGGTCCAGTTCGATGAGTTCGCCCGAGGCGCAGGCCTCCGCTGTCAGCGCCCTGCGCTGTTCATCGCCTCCGTCAATCCACACCACCCTGTCGGGCTGACACAGGGCCGCCATTTCATCCACCCACCGGGTCACGAGGCTGCTGGCTGCGAGCGTCTTGTTTGCGTCGGACATGTCGCTCTTTCTCCTTGTTCGTTTTAGAACAACCTCTTGACCGTTCATAGTCCCGCAATCTGAAACCCGGCTTCGGCTGTCCGCGCGGGATATGACGAAGCAGGCCGTGTGTTTGTATTGTCTGGACGATGCGGCCAATGACTCGAAAGAGGGGCGCGGACGGCCGGGAAACCCGCCGCGAGCACACATGGTCCGGACCGAATTCGGTTCGTTTCGCCCGCATTGACACCCTGGTGTCACATGATGAACGTCGTCGAAAGAGCGCAAGCGGGGCACCGTCGGCGGCACGAAGTCCGGGGGGAATAGCGGTTGCCGGGGGCAATGTTCACAACATGTCGCAAGAGAGTGCGGATAGTGGAAAAGTATCAGTCCAACGCACCCGGCGAAACATTGGGTCAGGGATGACCAACGGTATAAGGAATTGACTAATGCCCACCAGCCTGCAAACCCGGAAGGAAATAGACGTTCTGTCACCCATTCTGGACGAACACAAGCATATTCTGACTCCCGAGGCGCTTGAGTTTCTAAAGGTGCTGCACAGGGAATTCAATCCGCGGCGTTTGGAACTGCTGAAGGCGCGAACGATGCGCCAAAAGGCGCTTGACGCTGGAACACTCCCGGATTTCCTGCCGGAGACCGCCGCCATCCGCGAGGGTGACTGGCGGGTGGACCCGGTTCCGGAGGACATGCAGGACAGGCGTGTGGAGATTACCGGACCGGTGGACCGCAAGATGATCGTGAACGCGCTGAACTCGGGCGCGCGCGCCTTTATGGCCGATTTTGAGGATTCCCACGCACCCACCTGGCATGGAACGCTTGACGGACAGGTGAACCTCTTTGACGCGGTGCGCAGGCAGATTGATTTCACCGCCCCCGGCGGCAAGGTCTACGCCCTGAAGGAAAAGACGGCCACGCTGATTGTGCGCCCCCGCGGGTGGCATCTTGATGAGCGTCATGTGACGGTGGACGGCGAGCCGGTTTCGGGCTCCCTTTTTGACTTTGCGCTGTACTTCTTCCACAACGCGCACGCGCGGCTGAAGCAGGGGTCGGGCATTTACCTCTACCTTCCCAAGATGGAGCACCATCTGGAGGCCCGGCTCTGGAACGATGTGTTCACACGGTCGGAGGCGCTGCTGGGGGTTCCCGAAGGCACCATCAAGGCAACGGTGCTGATCGAGACGATTCTGGCGGCGTTCCAGATGGAGGAAATCCTGTATGAACTGCGCCGCCACAGCGCCGGCCTGAACTGCGGGCGCTGGGACTACATGTTCAGCTACATCAAGAAACTGTGCAAGAACCCGCGCTTTCTGCTGCCGGACCGGGGCCAGGTCACGATGACCGTTCCGTTCATGCGCGCCTACGCGCTTTCCTGCATCCGGGCCTGCCACAAGCG
>CALDSM010000886.1 GCA_937923585.1 uncultured bacterium | reverse complement strand
CAACGCCACACGGCCGACGGACGAGACGATCGCGCTGTACCGCGAGGCGATGGCGCTTGCGGCAAACGCCGACGAGCAGAAGCGCGTCATGTCGGCGCTGGCCACGACACAGAACGTGGGCGGACTGCTGCTTGCCGCCGAGTACCTCAACGACGCGAATCTGAGCGAGGAGGCGGCGGTGGCCGTGGTCAAGATCGCTACCTCGCTGGCAGGCACCAACCCCAGCGAGGTCGAGGCCATCCTGCAGGTGGTGGCCGCCCAGAGCAAGAACGAGTACGTGAAGAAGCAGTCCGCCGAAGTGATGGAAAAGGCCGCCAAGTTTGAGGATTACCTGACCGCGTGGCAGATATCGGGGCCGTACACCGCGCAGGGAAAGAAATTCGAGGAGTTGTTCGACGTGCTCTTCGCGCCCGAACAGGAAGGCGCAAGCGCCGAATGGAAGCCCGCGCCCGTGGGCACCAACAAGGACATGCCCTACGTGCTCGAAATAGACAAGGCCGTGGAGGCAGGCGCCGACCGCGTCGCCTATCTGCGCACCTTTGTCCACGCCGACCAGGACACGGATGCGCTGCTCGAACTCGGCAGCGACGACGGCGCCAAGGTGTGGCTCAACGGCCAACAGGTATTCGCCGTAAACAAGATACGGCCGCTGAGACCCGCATCGGACAGCGTTAAAGTCCAACTCAAGGCAGGCTGGAACACGCTGCTGCTAAAGGTCACGCAGGGCGGCGGACAGTGGAGCGCCTGCGCGCGCCTCCGCACGCCCGACGGTGCGGGCCCACTGGCCGGGCTCAAGTTCGCGTCCACACCGCAGAAATAGCGGACTCCCGCAGACACTCCATCGAAAGAACACCATCGCCCGCCGCTGCAACAGGAGCGGCGGGCGAGTTCGTTGTCTTGTGGAACACCCGCAACAATCTGCAGGACGCTCGGAACGAAGCGGAGCACACCATGGCCGCCACCTCCTCCCATTCCCCTTATCCCTGTTCGAGTGTCTCTCGGTGTCCTCCGCGCCTCCGTGGTTAACGAGCCCGGAACTCTTTCACCTTCACGAACTTGCCCGTCTCACCGGACTTCATGATCGCCTCGCACAGCGCTATGGCATCCCGCCCCAATTCGCCCGGCGTGGGCGACGGGGCTTTGCCGTGAATGGCGTCAAAGAACGCCTGCTGGCTCGTGACGCATTTCACGGGCACTTTCGGATGGGTCACCACATCCGGCGCACCCTTGCGGCCCGGCTTGATCAATTCTATCGGCGCGGCCTCCGTGAAGCCCATTCGCAGCGTCCCTCTTTCGCCATAGACTTCAAAGAACACGCCGCCGCAGGGCGTGGTCCAGCTCAGTTCCAGCACGCCCGAGGCACCGTTCTCGAAACGCATGATTACCGACGCATTGTCCACCACGTCAATGCCCGCCTTATGCGTGCCGGTGAACGCCGCCAGTTCCGCCACCGGCCCGGCGGCCCAGCGCATCATCTCGGCCATGTGCACGCCGATGTCGAGCACGATGCCGCCCTCCCATGCCTTCTGCACAAACCACGTCGCGCCCTGCGACCACCCCACGTCGGGCGTCTCGCCGCACGCGCGCAGGCAGCGCAGGTGAATCGGTTTGCCGATGACACCCTGCCGTATCAGTTTCATCAGTGCAACTGTGGGCGGGTAATAATGGAACGAGTGATTGACCTGGAGTATGCGGCCCGCCTTGCGCGCGGCCGCGATCATGCGCGTCGTTTCCGGCGTCGTTGCGGCCATCGGCTTGTCACACAGCACATGCAGTCCCGCCTTCAGCGCGTCCAGTGTCATCGGCCGGTGCAGCCGGTTCGGCGTGCAGATGACCACCGCGTCAACACCCGAACGGAACATCGCCGCAGCGTCGGTGAACCGCGCCGCGTCGTCCAAGCCGAACTTCGCGGACAGCGTTTCCATCTGCGCCGGATTCGCGTCGCACAACGCCGTGATCTTTGCGCCCTTCACGCCCAGCCAGCCCGGCACATGATCCTCATGGGCAATCTTGCCGCATCCCGCAATGCCGACTTTCAACACATCCGCCATTGTACACATCTCCCGGTTATTGCAGAAAGACCCTATTCTCCGTCATTCCCGCGAAGGCGGGAATCCAGTGCATGTGAAGCAACACCGCGAACCTCTGGATTCCCGCCTTCGCGGGAATGACGGAATGAGCGTAAGCCTTTTCACGCTTTGATTCAATCCCCTGTAATTGCAAGAATATGCATTCACCTTCAGGAGGTTCCTCGTATGCGCTGTTGCCGATGGTTCTTCTTCCTCACGGTTCTTCTGAGTTCCTCTTTTGCTCTCGCCCAGCCGAAGATGCTGGCCTATTCGGCCTATCCAAACGGCTACCTGAACGAGCATACCGCCAAAGTGGCACGGTGCTACGACGGGCTCTTCTTTGTCGCGGGCGACTGGGATGAGGGCATCACCCAGAACCTCGGTTTCGGTGCCGAAACCCCTCCCGCTTCGGACTGGCTTGCCAAAGCGGCGGAGAATGTGAAACACCTCAACGCCGCGGGCGCGACGGAGTCCGTGCTGGATGTGCATTTCAATGAGAACGGCGCATGGCCGTCGCCGGAGACGCTGCGTTCCGCCGATTTTACGGCGAAGATGGCGAAGCATTTTGGCCGTCTGGCGCAGGCAGCGAAAGAGAACGGCTTCCGCGGGATCGGCATTGATGTAGAGTATCCCTACAAGCGGTATTCCTTTGACCACGAGATTTACACTTGGGACGGGTACACGGTCGAAGACCTCCTCAACGCCGCCGAGACGCAGGGCCGTGCGACCATGGCGGCGGTGCTGGACGCCTATCCGGAGGCGGTGGTGTTTGTGCTGCCCGGTGAGCCGCGCAACCGGCCCGTGTGCCGCGCCTACATGAAGGGCCTGCTGGCCGTGATGGCCGAGCGCAACGCGCCCGGCGGCATGCACCTCGCCTACGAACGCGCCTACTGCCTGTGGGACGGGCCGGTATCGCAAATCGCGCTGTGCCGTGACGGCGACCTGGCCATTGAATGGGTTTGGAAGGGCAACGATCCGGTGCTGCGCTACTGGAAGGAGCGCTGCTCCGTCGCGCCGGGTGTCTGGCCGCTGCACATGGTTGAAACGGGCGGCAAGGACTATCCCGTGCGCCCGTGGCCGGAGGAGTTGGCCGAACTGCGCGTACAGATGGAAACCCTGCGCACCGTCGCGAAGCGCTATGTATGGTCTTATTCGGGCGCGCCGGTGTGGTGTCCCGCCGACCCGGCGCTCAAGGACACGTGCGGCATAACGCCCGCGTCGTTTGAAGGTGCGGCCGAAGTGGTCCGCCAATGGCAGGACATTTTGGCGGACAGGACCGCCAAAGTGGACGCCCGCGCCGAACGGCTGGTGCGCGCGGTGAAACGCTATGACCGGGGCCGCCTCGCAGCGCCGGACCTGTGCGGCATCTTCGGCTCGCCCGCCGACTGGTATGTGCTCGGCCCGCTGGGCAACCCCTTCACCATGCCCCAGTTCGCCGCACCGGGCGCGGTCAACGCGCCGATTCGGCTGGACGCCCCCGTGCAGGGCCGGACCGATACCGTGCGCTGGTTCCCCTTCCAGGCCCGGGTGCCGCTGGGCAACGTGAGCATGACCGGCGCATTCGACTGGCGCAACACCAACGACCAGTCCGCCCGTCTCGTGGCCGAATTGCGCTCATCTAGGGCGCAACGGGCCTGGCTCAATGTCGGCTGGGACGACGGCATCCGCGTCTGGCTGGGCGACCAGTGCGTGTTTGACCGCGCCGAATACCCCGAGAACGGCCACGGCGCGCAGTTCCGGGACCGCTACCTGTTCGAGGAGCGGGCCGAGGTCATGCTGCCCAAAGGCGTGACGCGGCTGGGCGTCACCAGCATCAACAGCCACGGAAGCTGGACCTTCAACCTGCGCATCACCGATGTTGACGGATTCCCCGTCAAAGGGGTAACCTTCGGTCTGCCCACGACGGACTGAACCGTCACAATAGAGGAGCCGACGCCATGACCTGGATGATTCCCCTGAGCCTGTTCTGCCTGAGCGCCGCCCAAGCGGCCACGCCGGTGATTCTCGACACGGACATCGGTGATGACATTGACGACACCTGGGCGCTGTGCATGGCGCTGGGCTCGCCGGACATTGACCTGAAACTGATAACCGTCGCGGCGCACAACACGCCGGTCAAGGCCCGGTTGACGGCGAAAATACTCGAGCGCGCCGGGCGCACCAATATCCCGCTGGGCATCGGCAAACAGACCAAGGACGCGCCCATCAACCAGGAGAAATGGCTGGGCGACTACACGCTCGACCAATACAAGGGCACGGTGCATCAGGACGGCGTGCAGGCGCTGATTGACACGATCAAGGCGGCAAAAGAGCCGATTACCCTGTGCGCCATCGGTCCGCTGACCAACCTGGGCGAGGCGCTCAAGCGCGACCCGTCCATCGCGTCCAAAGCACGGCTGGTGCTCATGTTCGGCAGCGTGCGCATTGGATACAACGGTAAGTCCACCCCCGACCCGGAGTGGAACGTCGTGTGCGACGTGCCCGCGGCGCAGGCCGTTTTCGCCGCGCCCTGGGACATCACCATCGCCCCGCTCGACACCTGCGGCACGCTCAAGCTGGACGGTGAAGATTACGCGAGCGTGGTAAAATCTGAAACCACCCTCGCCAGGATCGTGGTCGAAAACTACGACCTGTGGAAGAACCGGGGCCATCACCCCAAGGACTCCAGCAGCATCCTTTTCGACACCGAGGCGCTGTATATGACCCGGTCAACCGACTTCCTGAAGATGGAAACGGTCAAACTGCGCGTGGACAGCAAAGGGATGACCGTCGAGGACCCGAATGGACGCCCGGTGCATTGCGCCCTGGGCTGGAAGGACGAGGCCGGGTTCAAGAAGGCGCTCGTCGGGGCGCTGACACACCCCTGAAGACCACAAGAAGGTGCCGTGAGGCTATTGCAAATATCCTTTCGGCGACCTACAATTCTGGTGTGACGTTGCAACCAGCAGGAGTTCATGAGATGGAACACACGCTGCGGATGCCGATATTGACATGGAAAGAGGGTGAGGTATACGTTGCGGACTGTCCGGCGGTGCGGATCGCCAGCCAGGGCGACACCGAGCAGGAGGCGATAGACAACCTCAAAGAGGCGATTGAACTGTACTTTGAGGACGCGCCGGATGTGGTGGTTCCGCCTTACGAGGACGCCCACGCACGCGAAATTGAGGTGCCGCTTGCCTCCTAACCCGATGCCTTCAAGGAACGTGGTTGCTCGATTGGAGAAGCTCGGCTTCCAACGGGTATCTCAAAAGGGCAGCCACCTAAAACTACGGCAGAAGCGGAATGACAGGATATATACGGTCATTGTTCCGATGCATAGCCGCGACATAGCAATCTCTGTCCTGGGGCGGATTCTGCAGCAGGCGGGTTTGGAGTGGGATGAGTTTAAAGGGTAAGCGGCCTCAAGCTTGGGGCATGGACGCTGAATTTGGCCTGCGTTTCTGCTATTCTGGTGAATCTTGTGCGGCCGTCGGCCGCCCACGACATAGTGAACCGTCCTTTACAACAACTGTCAGGAGGTATTGGGATATGGAAGAGCGCGGAAGCATCAGCCGCCGGGACTTCGCCAAGGCGTCGGCCGCGGCCGGATTCGCCGTGATTTCGGCACGGGCCGGTTTGGCGGCGGACAACACGGACACCCTCAAAATCGGGCTTATCGGCTGCGGCGGACGCGGCACGGGCGCGGCGGTCAACTGCCTCACCGGTGTCGAGAACATCAAACTGGTGGCCCTGGCCGACGTGTTCCCGGACAAGGTTGAAGCGTGCCTGAAGAACCTGGAGAAGGCAGGCGACAAGATTTGGAGCAAGGTTGACGTGAAGCCCGACATGCAGTTCGTCGGCCTGGACGCCTACGAGAAGCTGCTTAAGACCGATGTGAACGTCGTGCTGCACGCCACCCCGCCCTATGCCCGCCCCCTGCATGTCGAGGCCATCATCAACGCCGGCAAGCACCTGTTCACCGAAAAGCCCGTGGCCGTGGACCCGGCCGGCATCCGCCGTGTGCTGGCCGCCGCGCAGAAGGCCAAGGACAACAAGCAGTGCATCGTCAGATCGGAAGAGCACACGTCTGAACTCCAGTCACGATCAGATCTC
>CALDSM010000885.1 GCA_937923585.1 uncultured bacterium | reverse complement strand
GGGCGGCATGATCCAGCGCGAGACGACGCAGAAGACCATCAGCTTCTATCTGCGGCAGGTCGGCGCCGAAAAGGGCCTTCACGTGTTCTCCCGCGGCGATGAGGAGGCCATTAACTGCGAGGGCCGGGTGTCGCTCTACCACAAGGGCGAGGAGATCACCGCCTCGGGCGGCATAACCATGGATATGGTGTCGCTCGGCCAGTACCACAACTCAACCATGGCGGACTGGACCATCGCAGACAAACGCCCCACCGGATGCACCGCACGCGGCCGCATGACGCGTCTTCC
This sequence comes from uncultured bacterium, assembly GCA_937923585.1. Lineage (GTDB taxonomy): Bacteria > Hydrogenedentota > Hydrogenedentia > Hydrogenedentales > CAITNO01 > CAITNO01. The sequence goes on along the minus strand of CALDSM010000885.1, from coordinate 8,126 downwards.
GATGAGCCTGGTGTGGGACATGGATTTTGACGGGCAGGGGCGTTTTGTCTGGGAAGCGTCCATGGAGTGCGAGCGAGACGTGCAGTTTCATCAAATTGCCGCGCTTGTCAACCTGCCCGTGGCCTTCAACCGGTGGCTCTACGGCGATTTTTCGGGCGTCTTTCCGGAGATACTGCCGTCCGATATGCGGATCTCGGTGGTCGCCGCGCCAGAGGTGCGGTCCCGCGAGGCTGCCGTGCTTCCGGAGGAGGGGGTGCCCCTTTCGCCGTTGGTGTTCCGCATGACGCCCCACCACCCGAATTTTGGGCTTCTCTGGTACAACACGGAGTATCTTCGCTATTCGCGGCTGCTGCTGACCGGAGCGGTCTTTCCGGAACACGCATGCACCTTTGGCCCCGGCCACCACCGGTTGCTCCGTCTGGAAATTGACCCGACCGTGGAACGCTCCAGTGTGGAGGCGCAATTGCGCTCTGGACAAACGGTCGAATCCGGGGCGCTAACGGCCCGTTTTGAGCATGGATGCCTGCGCCTGTTCCATGACGGCGTTGAACTAACAGACCATATGAACGTCTACGTCTCGATGCTTATCGAGCACCTATGGAACGACAGCCACAGCCTGCAGTGGGGCAGCGTACAGGAAATCGAGGGGGGTATTGCCTTCAATGGTGACTCCCGCCGTTTCCCATTCCGGCAGCGATGGGAAATAACCGCCGTTACTGAAGGCATAGCGCTGCGCATTTGGATCGAGAATCATGAGCCCATCGTGGTGCAGGAATACCACACCGCCGTGGTGCTGCGCCATGAGTATGAGGGATGGAGCACCGATCAGGAGCGGGGCTCCTCCCCGCCCTTTGACCCCGCCGCCAAGCACTGGACGCACTGCAACCGCGGCTATGCGGCGGGCCGCCGCGCCACGGCTTGGAGCGCCGGGCTCCCGTCCGTTACAATCAATGCCTCGCCGGAGGCGCCGACAGTGCGCATGACGGCGATTAACACAACATATCAAGAGAATGCCCGTGTCTTGCTGGCACTGCGTCCATCAGAGGACGGGCGCATACGTTTCGAGGCGGGAAGACATCTCTATTTTTCCTGCACCATCTCGGCGGGACCCATTGGAGAACAGTCATAACGGTTCTCCGGATATGGCCGGGTTATCAGAAGGAATCCCTTTGAAATGCAGCAGTTTGGCGACACGGACATCGTAAGGACCCGCAGGCGCGTGCTGACCAGGCGCGGGGTGATGTGGCTCGGCCAAACGTGCAACCAGCGCTGCTATTTCTGCTATTTCATTGACCGCATTGTTGACCAGAAGCACCCCGAGCACGCGTTCATGCCGCTGGAAAAGGCGAAGCGAATTACCACAACACTGCGGCGCTTCTACGGGAACCGGACCATTGACATTCAGGGCGGCGAGCCCACCATCTACAAAGACATTCTTCCGCTCATCCGGCATTGCCGGGAGATTGGGCTTGTTCCGACGCTGATCACCAACGGGCTGGTGCTGAACCGTCCGGGGGTGCTGGAGCAGTACCGTGCGGCGGGGCTCCGCGACTTTCTCGTCAGCCTCCACGGCGTCGAGGAGGTGCATGACGAGGTGGTGGGTGTCAAAGGCGCCTACGCGAAGATCATTGCCTCCATCGAGCGGATGCGCGACCTCAGGATTCCGTTCCGGTTCAACTGCACAATGTCCAAGCCGGTCGTGAAGGTCATTCCGCAGGTGGCCGAAAAGGCAGTGCAGTACGGCGCGCTGGCGGTCAATTTCATCGCGTTCAACCCGTTTAGCGACCAGCTTTCCGGGCACCGCCGCGCGGACACGGTGCCGCGTTATTCGGAGATCAAGCCGCAACTCACGAAGGCCATTGACCTGCTGGAAGCGTCGGGGATTGAGGCGAACGTGCGCTACCTGCCGCTGTGCATGGCCGAGCGTCGCCACCGCAAGAACTTCTACAACTTCCAGCAGCTTTCATACGACGTGCATGAGTGGGACTACCAGAGCTGGCTGTGGACCATGATGTCCACACAGATGATGGGCGGGGGAAACCCTCTGCCGCCGATGATGCTGGGGCCGGGGTGCCGCCGCATCTACAAGGCACCCTCGGACCGAATGCGCGATCATTACGAGCGCCGCCCGCTGGTTCAGGGCGCGAAGTTCAAGGCGCAGCATCTACTGGCATCGCTGCAGCAGCTTGTGAATGGCAAGGCCGCCATGTATCGCGCGGAGGCGCTGGAACGGGCCTCGCTGGATTGCGGCTACCAATACGGCGACGCCTGCAGCCGCTGCAACCTGCGGAGCATTTGCGACGGTTTCCACGGCGACTATGCCGAATTCTTTGGCACCGGCGAAGCGGTGTCCGTCACGGACGTGCCGCACACCGAAGACCCGGTCACGTTCATCCGTGCGCAGGAGAAGGTTGTTCTCGCTGAGGACCGCGAATGGGCGCTGTGAACGAGACAGACGGGCTCGGCGCAGCAATGCATGCCGCCGCGCTCATGGAGGGGCTGGCGCCGGTTCGGGCGCTGCTGTTCACAAGAAACAGCCGGGGACAGCGGGTTAGCCTGACGACACTCAAGAAATGGCTGCGCATTGCCATGGCTGTACACAAAGCGGACAAGGCGGATGTCCTCCTTGCGTCGGACGACATGCCGGTGATGGTGGAATTGCTCTCCTTTGCCGGAGAAGAGCGCCTTCGGTTATCCGCAAGAGTGGCTCCCGATGCGCCCCCGCCGGATTTGCGTCCGCTTGCTGAGGCGGGAATGGCGGATCTCTTTTTGTGTCCCGCATATCCCGCAAAGGACCACACAGAGGCATGGCTGGCCGCTGCGGCAGCAGTCGGCCTGCACGTGCGCGTCCAGGTGCATCTGGGACTGAAGGCGTTGGATATTCGGCGCTGCGCGGAACTGCTCACGGGTGCCAGCCTGGTCAATGTCGCATATCAGGATCCATTTGTTCAGGACGTCCCCGTGTGGCGGGGCAAATGTGCGACGGATGCCGTCAGGAGCCTCAATGAACTGGCGGCGACGGTTCACCAAAACGGTGTTCCGGTGTCGCTGCTGGGATTGCCCTTCTGTCATGTGGAAGAGCGAAATCTTTCCCTTTCGGAGAACGGATTGCAGTTCTTCGGGGATTGCCGGAACTACCAGAAGTTGTCGTACGAACTGGCTGAGCGTCTGTACCGGCTGGGCCCAAGCCGCATTGACAAGGTGCTGGAGAACCTTTTAGCGCGGGGCACGTCGGTGCACAGCGCCATTGACGCATCGCTGCTGCCGTGGCTGATGGATTATCCCAAGTGTTACATCCGGGTCTGGATGCTGCACAAGTTCACCCGGCATCTGCGTTTCCTGCGCCGGGGGCCGCGTCCCCTTGGAGAGTCCTTGTCCGCATGGGACGATGAGCTGGAACGCTACCGTCAGGCATGGCGGCGCAAGATGGGGCCCGTGTGCTCGGACTGTCGCTATCGCCGGATTTGCGATTATGCCAGCGCGCCGTTCCAACACGCTTTTCCCGACTTGGGCGTGCACGCAATCGCAGGGGACGTGGTTGCTGACCCGGAGTACTTCCGCAAGGCCGGCGCCGTGCGGCTGGATGCGGTGGACCAGGCGCGCCTTGCCTGGAATGAGCGGCATGAACGGCTTGCGGAGGAGGCGAGGCACACAACCACCCGCGAAACGCCGACGCGCGAAATACCAACAGATTCTTACGAGATCGCGGGACGCTTCACCCATCATATGCCGGGCGCGGTGCGCTGGCTGTCTTTTGGTCCGGGAGAACTGGAAAGCACGCCGCTGGCGCGGCTGGAGCCGCCGTTTACGCTTTCCCTGACGGTTGGCGGGGGGATTGCCGAGCAGGTCGGGTTTTCGTTCGGGCGCTTTGCCAAGGCCGTGTGTCCAATGATCGACTATTCGCACCGCATTACGCTGCACGTGGACGCGGAGGGCTGCTATGTGCTGCTGCGCGACGATCGGCTGGTGCGGCCCACGGAATTCGAGGGCGAGCGGTCGGTGCCGCCGCGCCTCGCCGGCATGCTGGAGCCGCGTATCAGCCTGCACAACATTGACGGCATGATCCTGACGCAGACACTGCTGCTTTGGGAGGGCGCACGGGAAAGCGTGCCGAGGCACGAGGGCGTCAAGTACTCGGTGATCATTATCAGCACGCGCTACACGCGGCGGCTTCAGGCGGCGCTGCTCATGCTGGCGCACCAGCGCGGGGTGGACCCGGGCCTGTTTGAGGTGGTGGTGGGCTATGTGCCGGGGATAGACGCGACCGACGACCTGCTGGACGGGATGCGTGACGCGTTTCCGCAGTTGCGGGTGGTGCGGTCACCGTTCTCGGCGGGCAACATCCGCGCGAAGGGGTTCATGATCAACGAGTCGGTCGCGGCTGCGTCGGGGGAATGGATACTGCTCATGGATGCGGACATCGTGCCGCCGCCGGACGTGTTCGCTCGGCTGGAGGAGCTGCCGCCGGATGCCCACTTTGCCGCCCCCGACGGACGGAAGATGCTCTCGCCCGAGATCACGAGCAGGATACTCCTTGGCGAAGTGCGGCCCTGGGAATGCTACGACGCACTGCTGGAATCGCCCGGAGAGATCCGGTTCCGGGAGGCCGACGGCATCCCGATTGGGTTCTTCCAGTGCGTCCGCCGCGACATCCTGAAACGCGTGCCCTATCACGAACTGGATCACTTCGAGTCGTCGGACTGGCTGTTTGGGCGGGATGCCGGGGTGCATTACGGCCGGGAGATTCGGCTGCCCATCAGCGTGCTGCACCTCGACCACAGCGGCAGCCAGTGGTACGGCACCTCGAAGCAGCGGTAAATCGAAACACCGCCGTTCAGGCAGCCGGGCGGGCTTTGCGGCCCACGCTGTCCGGAAGGAATATCTATGTTATCCGGCATCTCCCGCGGGAAGTTGAGGCCGTGGATCGGCAATGCTCTGGCTGTGTGCCTGGGGCTCCTGGCTGTGCTGATTCTGCTGACAGCCGCGGAGGGCGTGCTTCGATTGAAGCTGCGCCTGACCACGGCACCGGAGAGCGTTCCGGTTGTTGGAAATCTCGACGGTGCCATCAGCCATGCCAGCATCTTGGGCGTGGAAGGCACGCCGAACGGCGTCATTTACTGCCGGGCCTCCAGGGGGGGGCGGACGCTGTATGACACCGCATGCGCGACCGATGCCGCGGGACGCCGTCTTACCCCCTGCGATGCCGACATGGAAGGATCCCGCCTGGCGCTGTTCTTCGGCTGTTCCATGACTTTCGGTTTGGGGGTCAAGGACGATGAGACGCTGCCCGCCCGCTATTGCGCCCATGCACCGAATTGTTGTTCCCTAAACTATGCAATGGTGGGGTACGGCCCGCAACAGATGTGGCTGCAGATCTGCAAACAGCATGTGCTGAAGGAGTTTGGCGCACGAAAGGGGATCATCGTCTACACGTTCATAGACGATCACGTGAACCGTCTGGCCGGCACGCCGAATATTGTCTCCGAATGGCCCTATGCCCTCCCGTGGATCGAGCTGCAAGACGGACATGCGGAGTACCGCGGCACGTTATTCGACCGGTCGCCGCTCCAGTACCTCTATCTGCACCACATCCATCGTATGCACTTGGCGCGCTTTGTCGAGAACCACATTCCCCGCCACAGGGAGACGGCGCATCCTTCGGGCAATACCGTGGAGCTGCTCGCTGAACTCATTCGGGAATGCGCGGAAACCGCAGCGCATGAGACGCCGGACCTGAAGTTCTACTGTCTCATCTTTCCCAGGTACGCCACGTCGGAATGGGGAAGACCTCTAGCCCAGCGTCTGGCAGGATCCGGGGTGGGCATCCTGGATTACAGTGATTTGTTTGAGAAACAGCCCCACACCATGGATGAACTCTTCTTTGACGACAACACAGTCTGCAAGTGGGGACATCCCAAGGCTTTGGGTTATGAGATCATGGCACAGCAAATGAACCGCGACATCATCCCATAGGCTCCGTCGCGGCAAGAAAGACTCCGTCCAAACCGCGGAAAATGGCACCGGACGCGGATGGACGTCCCTGACAGTCTCTGACAACAGCACACCCGCTCAGTCAAGCCGACTCTTCCGAAGCACAAACATCGGGTAAGTTCCAATGCGAGCCATGAAACGGGGAAGAACCATTTCCGCGAGAGACAGGACACCCAGCATAACGCTGCCGAACCGGTTGTTCGGGACAAAGGCCTGGGTGAACGGAACGCCGGCCGACTGCCAGCATCGCAGGGTGAAAGGCGTGTCCCGCAGCACATGCTTGCGGAACCATTGCCAGGGGTGGGGATGGAAGTACAGCGGCGGTTGTGCCGCCGGCGCGGCCATAGTGTCCTCCGCACCGTTGGCTGCGGCTGATGGAGCCCTCTTGAAGAAAGCACGCCAAATCAAGCGCAATCCGGGAATCTTTGGCGCGATCACGCGCGGATTGAACCTTACTGCAAGGCGGTTCATCACCGTGTCCGGCCATGTGTACACCACCACACCGCATCCCTGCGGAGCGAGCACCCGAGCCAAGTCGGCCATCGCGTCTTGCTGCTCGTCGGCGGGCACATGATAGAGCACGTGCGCACAAAGCACAGCGTCAAATGCATTGTCGCGAAACGGCAGTCGGGTGATGTCCGCCTGCACACACAGTGCCGAGCCACCCAAAGTCTTGCGAGCCTCGCGCAGCGCAGCACGGGAGAAGTCCACGCAGATCCGGTGCTTATGACTGAACGACAGCGCCGCATACCCCGGCGAGGCAATCGCCCCGCAACCGGCATCCAGAAAGCGCCGACCGCCGGCTGCAAAATGGTCGCCAAGCCGCTTCATGCAGCGGTCGTGGTAGGCATCCATCACAGGGCGTGTGTCCACGAATGCAGCCGTGTCCTGATAGGTGTCCGTGTCGGTTCTTTGCCAGCCATATTCCTCGTAGAATTGCCGGACAATCTTCTTTTCTTCTCTCATAAGTAAAGGATATCATTTGCACGCCGGATGGACCAAGCCGGAACGTCCATGCATGTCCATCGTTTCATGGTTCCGTGCGCTGCTCTGGTAAGTTGCCGGAGCAGTCCTTCCCAACCCGGAAGACCCTGGTTGGCCACAGACCCGGAGCGCCGCATGCGCATTGCCTTCGTAGATTTGCTGTTTTCCTGGCCGCCGCACGGGGGCGGCGATGTGGACGTGTATCATGTCGCGGCGGGAGCGCAGGCGATGGGCCATGAGGTGCGCCTGTTTGCCGCGCGGGACGAGGATACCTGGGAACGGGGCCGTATAGCGGAGGGATGCACGCCTTTTCCAACGGAGGTGCTGGCCTTTAGCGGCGGGGAGTTCAACGCAAGGCAGGTTGCGTCTTCGTTCCGCGCTGCCGTGGACGCATGGGGGCCGGACGCGGTGTTTGTGGGCCAGGGGTTTCTGATGAAGCCCGCGGTAATCCTGGCGTTGGCCCATTATCCCATCGTCTCGCGGCTACACGCCCACGAGGGTGCGTGCCAACGAGACATGCTGCGCTTCATGAACGGCGCAACCTGTCCGAATTGCTATCTGGATACGCCTGATACCTGTCGGCGATGCGCCGTGGAATTGCTTGGCGCGCAAATCCGATCCCAACGGCAGAACGCGTGGTTGCGGGAGTATGTGGGGGCCGAGGCCTATCGGGCGGGATACCACACGGTCTTTTCCGACGCGCTACGCGCCGTGCGGGTGGCGGTGGTCTACAATTCAGGCATGATCACCCCGTTGGGCAGACTGCCCGGCGCAGTGCGCGTGATTCCTTCGGGGGTGGATGCCGACCGGTTTCTGCCCGTGCCACCGGTGAACAGGGGGGGCGGCAAGAAGGTCATCCTGATGGCGGGCCGCGCGGAAGACCCGGCCAAAGGCTTCGCCGTACTCGCCGAGGCGGCACGACGACTTTGGGAGAAACGCCAAGACTTCGAAGTGCGGGCGACACTTCCGCAGGACATGGGAGAGGGGCCGTGGCTTCGTCCTTTGGGCTGGGTGGAACACTCCGAAATGCCCCGGCTCTATGCCGAAGCGGACCTCTGCGTGGTGCCCAGCGTGTGGGACGAGCCCTGGGGCTTGGTTGCACTGGAGGCCATGGCCGCCGAACGGCCGGTGTGCGCATCGCGCGCGGGCGG
>CALDSM010000884.1 GCA_937923585.1 uncultured bacterium | reverse complement strand
GGACGGGCTGATGACCCGCGAGGCCGGGCCGGGCGGCGTGGTCCGGTACCGGTTCACGGCCTCGAACCCGGGCACCTACATGTACCACAGCGGGACGCGGCCCGACATTCAGATCATGCTGGGCATGGTCGGTGCGCTGATTGTGCGCCCGACCAGCGGCGGTTCGCCCGTCGCCGATCAGGCGTACGGCCATCCGGCCACGCACTTCGACCAGGAGTTCCTCTTCCTGCTCACCGAGATGGACCCCAACATCAACGACATGGTGGAGCACGGCCGGATGAACGAGGTGAACAGCAGCGACTTCTTCCCGGTGCTCTGGTTCCTGAACGGACGCTGCGCGCCGGACACGATGGAGCCGGACAATGTGGCCTGGCTGCCGACGCAGCCCTACAGCTGCATGCCCATGATGGAGCCGGGCGAAAAGCTGCTTATGCGGGTTGTGGGCGGCGGCAGGGACGTGCATCCGTTCCACCATCACGGCAACAACGCGCTGATCATCGCCCGTGACGGCCGCATGCTCGCCACCAACGGCACCAGCGGGCCCGACCGGGGCGTGTCGGTGTACACGGTCCAGACCGCGCCGGGGCAAACGGTGGACGCCATTTTTGAATGGACCGGCGAGAAGATCGGCTGGGACATTTACGGCCACCAGCCGGGCGACCCCATGGAACCCAATGAATACGCCCCGGACCACGGCAAGCCGTTCCCGGTCAGCATGCCGGAGAATCAGGACCTGGGCTTTGGCGCCAACTGGAGCGGCAGCCCGTTCCTGGGCGCCATGGGAACCCTGCCCCCGGGCCAGGGTGCGCTGAATATCGGCGGGAGCTACTACTACATGTGGCACTCGCACACCGAGAAGGAAATGGTCAACAACGACATCTTCCCCGGCGGCATGATGACCATGCTGATGATCATGCCCCCCGGCACCATGATGATGAAAGAGGCGTCCGCAAAGTGACGGAACCGCGCCAAACGGCAAACCATGGAGGCAATCAAGATGAAACCCAGTAGAACAGTTAAAGCGGCGCGGACCACGGCGATCCTTGCGGCGGTCCTTCTCGCCGCGGCAATGACAGCTCATTCCGCCGAAACAGTGGTCAACCTGCGTGCGGCCGCCACCACCGTCACCATGCCCGATGGGGCCGTGGTGACCATGTGGGGGTATGCGCTGGGCGCGGGCACGGTGACCGTACCCGGTCCGGCCATCAGCGTGCCGCCGGGTGACACGCTGCGCATCAACCTTACGAACAACCTCAGCGAGGGCGTTTCGGTCATGATTCCGGGCCAGTCCATGCCCCTGGACGGCGCGAGCACGTCGCCGCAGGTGGTGCGCAACCCCGACGGCCGTATCCGGTCCTTCACGCACGAGACGGCGCCGGGACAGACCGCGTCCTACGTGTGGCCTTCGCTGAAGGCCGGATCCTACCTCTACCAGAGCGCGACTCACCCGGCGGTGCAGGTACAGATGGGGCTGTACGGGGCACTCACCCATGATCAGGCGGCCGGCACGGCCTACACCGGCGTGCCCTATGACCGCTCGGTGACCCTGGTGTACAGCGAGATTGATCCGGCGCTGCACGCGGCGGTGCGGGACGGCGTGTACGGCACCGCCGCGTACCCGTCCACCATCAACTACAAGCCCGATTACTTCCTGATTAACGGCGTGCCCTATTCGGCGACGCCCCCGGCCTTCCCGACGGCCACGACCGGCCAGCGGGTGCTGCTTCGACTGATGAACGCGGGCCTGCAGACCCACACGCCCACGCTGCTCGGGCTGTACGCGAGTCTGGTCGCGGAAGACGGCAACCTCTACCCGCAGGCGCTGGACCAGTACAATGTGCTGCTGCCCGCGGGCAAGACCATTGACGCCGTGGTGGTCCCGAACGCGGTGCAGAAGTACCCCATCTACGATCATTCGCTGAGTCTGACCAACGCCGCGACCGGACCCGGCGGCATGCTCACCTATCTGAACGTGACGAATTAATGTATTGACGTGAATCTGTCAGGATCGGCTCCCATGCGGTGTCGGCGAGAGTTCTGCGTTCCAGGAAGTGCAGGCAATAGGAAGAAGCGGCCATGGCAAACTTCAGTGCAAAGATGCTCATCTTGGCGGCGGTGCTCACGGCATGTCTTGCGGGCTGTCCAAAATCCCTTCCGCCGGTGGCGGCGTTCACGGCATCCCCGCTGTTTGGGCAGGCTGCCCTGCCCGTGCATTTCACCGACATGTCCCTCTCCGGCACCGCGGACATCGTTGAATGGCATTGGGACTTTGGTGACGGAGGCGCGTCCGCGGACCGGAATCCGGACCACACCTACACCAGCCCGGGGGTGTACACCGTGTCGCTGGAGGTGATCACCGGCGACGGGAGCAGCACGGTTGTCGCCAATGATTATGTGACCGTGACGGCGAACGATGTGCCGATGTGGAACGCGGCGGCCCTGCAGGCCGTTGCGGCGGCCAAATGGATGCCGCCGCAGGCCGCGCGGGGCCTGGCCATGATGCACGGCGCGATGTACGACGCGGTGAACACCGTTGACAGGAAGGGCGCGCCGTTCCACGTGAACACCGTCACGCAGGCTGGCACGCTGAAGGAGGCCGCGCTGGCGAAAGCCGCGCACCGTGTGCTCACGTGGCTCTTTCCCGCGCAGACAGCGGCATTTGACGCGCAGCTCGACGCGTCGCTGGCCCCCATACCGGACGGCGACGGAAAGACCCACGGCATCGCGCTGGGCCTGCGGATTGCAGACGCCATCCTGCAGTGGCGCAGCAACGACAACTCCCAGATGATGATGATGGACCCGTTCCTGGGCGGGACAAATCCCGGCGAATGGCGCCCGACGCCGCCGGACAACCTGCCCGGCATGTTTGAGCACTGGCAGCATGTAACCCCCTTTGCCCTTGCGGCCGGCAATCAGTTTAGGCCCGGCCCGCCCCCGGCATTGGACTCGGCCGCCTATGCCGCGGCATTCAATGAAACCAAGACCGTCGGCGCCAAGACCGGCGCAACACGGACCATGGACCAGAGCATGATGGCGACGTTCTGGGTCGGCATGCCCGGCACCGTCGGCGAGGCCGGACGGATGAACCAGGCAGCCCAGCAGGCGCTTGCGGCGCAACCCCACACGCTTTATGACACCGCCCGTCTCTTCGCCCTGGTCAATGTGGCCCTTGCGGACGCGGCGATTGCGGGCATAGACTGCAAATACGCATATGTGTTCTGGCGGCCCATTACGGCGATTCGGGAGGCGGCAAACGATGGGAACGACGAGACCGGGGCGGATGCCGGGTGGGAGCCATACATCGGCACGCCGGCCCACCCGGAGTACATTTCCACGCACAGCACGCTGACCAAGGCGGCCTCCACGGTGCTGGCGTCGTTCTTTGGCGCCGATGCGGCGGACATAACACTGCCGTCCTTCATGGATCCCGCCATGACCCGCCACTACGCCAGTTTCTCGCAGATCGCGGAAGAGGCCGGGCTCAGCCGCATCTACGGAGGCATACATTTCCGCTTCAGCTATGAGGCGGGCAGCCAGATGGGCCAGCAGATCGGCGAACACGTCTGGAACAACAGCATGGCCCTGAACTAGCCCGGACACCGGCCGAAATGGGTCGGTCCGGGGTCATCTTTGGAACAGGATGAGCGAATGAAGACAACAGCGTTGACCCAGCATCGGAGGGCATTCAGCCCGTCGTTTAAGCGGACCATAACGGGCTTCACGCCACTGGCGCTGATGGCGGTACTGCTGCTTTCCGCGCCGCATATTCAGGCCGATTCAGCCGCGCCGGCGGTTGTGCCGGCATCCAGCACCGACAACGCCGCCGCACCTTCGCCGGTGATGTCAGCGACCAAACCGGAGCCCACGGCGGAGAAGTCCAATGTGCCGCCGGAGAAGAAGGCCGGCGGGGAACTCGTGGACCCGCCCGCCACGCCGGAGGCGGAACTGGAAGAGAAGTGGGGCATAAACGTTCTGAGCACACGGCTGACGGCTGCGGGCCGCATGATTGATTTCCGGTATCGCGTGCTGGACCCGGAGAAGGCGGCGAAGCTGTCCGACCCGCATGTGCATCCGTACATCATAGATGAGGCGACCGGCGCGAAATTCATCGTGCCGGCCCCGCCGAAAGTCGGCCAGTTGCGTAACACGCGCAAGCCGGTGGCCGACAAGAACTACTTCATGATATTCGCCAATCCGGGCAACCACATCAAGAGCGGCGGCAAAATCAGCGTGGTTGTCGGGGATTTGAAGATAGCGCATTTGACTGTGGAATGACGGCGGGAAATCCGGAACGGAGCGTTGAATAACCCCCTTGCGGTCTTCATCGCGTGCCGGCCGCCGGCAGTTGGGCAGATCCGCCCTTCCCGGCATGACACCGGGTAAGAAGCGGCCGGTGACATGTGCATACAGCACAACAGAGGAGCTACTGCGATGGCAAGAGTTCGGACATCATGGGTTGCGTGCTTTGTTCCGGTGGTCCTGTGCCTCGTCCTTGCGGGGTTGCCGCAGTCGGCGGCCAACGCGCAGGACACCACGCCTCCGACAGGCACGATAGTCATCAACAACAACCGTTCAGCCACGAACAGCCGCAATGTCACGCTGGCACTCACCTGGGATGACGGTGTCGGCGGTTCAGGCGTGACGCGGATGCGTTTCAGCGACGACGGCGCAACCTGGTCTCTCTGGGAACCGCCGGCGGCCACGCGCGCATACACGCTGCCGGCGGGACCGGACGGCCACCGGACGGTGCGGGTCCAGTTTCTGGACCGGGCCAACAACCGGTCGGTGGCGTACAACGACTACATCCGGCTGGACACCACGCCGCCGACAGGCACCATCATCATCAACAGCGGCGCGTCAACCACGATCAGCCAGTCCGTCACTCTGGGCCTGACCTGGGCTGACGGTGCCGGCGCAGGCGTTGCGCGAATGCGGTTCAGTGATGACGGGGCGCACTGGACGGCTTGGGAAGCGCCTGCGGCGTCACGCGCCCACACGCTTCCGGCGGGATTCGGCCACCACACCGTCCGGGTTCAGTATTTGGACGGCGCAAACAACTACTCCGCCGTGTACAGCGATTACATCAACCTGGTGGTCCCTCCGGCCGGCACGGAGGAGACGGTGATGCTGCCGGACAGCGTGCCGCTGGTGATGGTGTGGATTCCGGCGGGGACATTCACGATGGGCAGCCCGAACACCGAGCAGGATCGGAACGCCGATGAAGGGCCGCAGCACACGGTGACGCTGGGCGGGTTCTGGATGGGCAAGTATGAGCTGACCAAACGGCAATGGCAGGCGGTGACGGGGACGACGCCCTGGACGGGCGAAGCCTATGTGCTTGCCGATTTGGACAGCCCGGCGGTGTATGTGTCCTGGAATGACGCGCAGTTGTTCCTGGCGGCGGTGAACGCATACACCCACAGAAGTTTCCGGCTGCCCTCCGAGGCGCAGTGGGAGTACGCCTGCCGCGGGGAGACGCAGTCCCGCTTCTACTGGGGCAACGACCCCACCTATCTTTCCATAGACGACTACGCCTGGTGGGACGGCAATGCGTGGTCCGCCGGAGAGCAGTATGCGCATGTGGTGGGCCAGAAACTTCCGAATGTCTGGGGTCTGCACGACATGAGCGGGAATGTGTTTGAGTGGTGCGAGGATGACTGGCATGACGACTACTCAGGCGCCCCGGCGGACGGTCAGGCGTGGGTGGATGCCCCCCGCGGCGCACACCGTGTGTTTCGCGGCGGCGACTGGGGCGACTTTGGCAACGGCTGCCGTTCAGCCTACCGCTTTACCCAGATCGTTCCGGCTTTCGTGTCGGACGGTGTTGGGTTCCGCCTTTCCAGCTAGCGCCCGAACAGCGTCATGCCGTTGAGGCATTTCAGCCCACGGCCCATCGCGCCCGGACACTTCAACGTCCGGGCGCGCGGTTATTGACCTCCGGGCCTGCGGTGCCTACAATTGCGGGATATGCCTGCGGCGGAACCCGGCGGACCGCACAGGCGAACATCCCCAAACCAGCCGCTGATTCGAAGGAGAAACGGTCATGAACCACAAACTGCTGATCCCTGCCCTGTGCGCCGCATTCATCCTCGGCGTGGCGTTTTCCGCCGCCGCCGTGGATTTTCCCACGCCGGTCATCAAGGAATGGAAGGTGCAGGAAAAGAACGACAAGGGCAAGATGGAGGACGTGGACTACATGTCCATTGACGGCATCCTCGTGCATGAGGAGGATCCGGCTAAGCAGCCCCAGCCGACCGTGATCACGCCGGGCACGGCAAGCACGCCGGCGCAGCCGGGCATGCCGCCCTCGGATGCGGTGGTGCTGTTTGACGGCAAAGATCTGTCGAACTGGACGGACACCCAGGGCAAGGAAACCAAGTGGATCCTCAAGGACGGCGTGATGTCGCCCACCAAGAACTCGGGCATGATCCGGTCCAAGCAGGAATTCGGCTCTTGCCAGTTGCATGTGGAGTTTGCCTGCCCGACCCCGCCCGAGGGCGAGGGCCAGGGCCGCGGCAACAGCGGCGTGTTCCTCATGGGCCGGTACGAGGTGCAGGTGCTGGACTCGTATGAGAACAAGACCTATCCCGACGGCCAGTGCGGCGCACTGTACGGCCGCAGCAAGCCGCTGGTCAACGCCTGCCGCAAGCCCGGCGAGTGGCAGAGCTACGACATCATCTTCCACCGGCCCGTCTTCGACAAGGACGGCGGCGTGACCAGGCGCGCCACGTTCACCGTGCTGCAGAACGGCGTGGTGGTTCAGGACCATGTGGAAATGTCCGGCGGCAACGGCTGGCGCGGCAAGCACTCCATCACCAACTACGAGGCCCACGGCGACAAGGGCCCCATCGAGCTGCAGGACCACGGCAACCCGGTCATCTTCCGGAACGTCTGGGTGCGCGAACTCGCGGACTGACAGACGCCGGGGATGGGTCATGGGCCACACGGTCGGAACACAGCGCGAATATGAACTGCTGCGCAGGCGCATGGATTGCGGTGTATCCGGGGTCCCCGACTCACCCGCGATTCGGAAGATTCTCAACATCCTCTATTCGCCGGAGGACGCGGAACTGGCGCGCAGGATTCCCGTGGTGCCCACACCCGTGGCCAGGCTGTCGAAGCGGCTGGGAATCCCGGAGGACGAACTGGGCGGCAAACTGGCCGACCTCGCGCGCCGCGGCCTCATGTTTGATTTTGAGAAGGGGGGCAGGCGCTACTACGGCCTGCCGCCCATACTGGGCGGCGTGTATGAATACATCCTGATGCGCGAGCGCTCGGGCCTGCCGCTGGAGGAACTGTCGCGCCTTTTCGATGAATACCTGAACAGCGGCGATTTCATGCGCGACGCCTATTCGGGGCAGACGCCCTTCGCGCGGACGCTCGTGCGCGAGGAGACGGTTGCCGGGGCGGACCATGCCGAAGTGCTGGACTATGAGCGCGCGAGCCGCCTGCTGGAGCAGGCGTCCGTCCTCAGCATTGCGCTGTGCTCCTGCCGCCACAAGAACAGCCACCTGGGCAAAGCCTGCGACCGGCCGCAGCGCACCTGCATTTCGCTCAACACCGCGGCCGAATCCATGATTCACAATGGCATCTCGGAGCGCATTGACGCGCGGGAGGCGATGCGCGTCCTTGAAGAGAGCAAGGCCGCCGGCATGGCACAGATCGGCGACAACGTCCGGCGCAAGACCGGGTTCATCTGCAACTGCTGCGGTTGCTGCTGCGTTCTCATGAAGGGCGTGCGCACCATGGGCATTGACCATGCCATCGTTTCCTCGAGCTGGATGCCCGCGGTGGACGCAGCCCGCTGCACGGGCTGCGGGCGCTGCGCGGCGAACTGTCCAGTGAGCGCGCTCGCGGTGGAGAAGACCGGTGACGGGGAAACGGCGCAGGGACATGCGGTCCTTGCGGAGGGGCTGTGCCTCGGCTGCGGCGTGTGCGCCGCCCAGTGCCGTTCCGGCGCCCTCCGCATGAAGCCCAGCCGCAGCCGCGTCTTCACCCCCGCAACCACCTTTGACATGGTGGGGCACATGGCCATAGAACGGGGAAAGGTCGCCGAAATGATCTTCGACGACCCGGAGAACCTGACCCACCGCACCGTGGGCCGGCTGCTGGTACTGCTGGAGAAGTCGCCGCCGTGGAAGGCCGCCATGGCCGTGCGGCCGCTGCGCTCCGCCTTTCTGAACAGCGTCTTTTCGCTTTCCCGGGAAACCCGGAAGCGGCGGGTTGAATAGCGCCAAAACAGGGGTTGATGCAAGTGCAGCGCAGCAGAGACGTGTTTGTCCCTGTTCTTTAACACAATGGAACGAAATCATGAAAACACGAGGCCAGATGGAGGCGGAGATCGCGGAGGCGCTGATCCGCTTTGAGAAGGAATACCTTGGCCGCGGCCCGGTCGAAACCAGGACCTT
>CALDSM010000883.1 GCA_937923585.1 uncultured bacterium | reverse complement strand
TACGAGCTCTGATCGTGACTGGAGTTCAGACGTGTGCTCTTCCGATCTGGTGATCATGAACCTGTCCGAGAACGACGCCGGAGGTCTCGATGGTGATACGCCCGCCGTTGGGCATGGCGTCCCGCGCGTTCACGCACAGGTTCATGATCACCTGCTCCAACTGTCCCAGGTCGGCGTGGACCATCCGCCGCCCCGGCCCCGGATTCAGGACAAGCTCGATGTGCTCGCCGATCAGCCGGCGCAGCATCTTGAACATGTCCCCCACCACCGCGTTCAGGTCTATGTTTTCGGGCTGCCCCGCCTGCTGACGGCCAAACAGGAGCAACTGCCGCACCAGCCGCGCCGCCCGGGTGATCGCGCTGCGGCCCAGTTCCAGTTGGCGGATCGCCCGGCTGTCCGGCGGCAGCGCGGCCAGCGCCATCTCCGTATAGCCGCCGATCACCTGCAATAGGTTGTTGAAATCGTGGGCCACGCCCCCGGCAACCTGGCCGATAGCCTGCATTTTCTGCGACTGCCGCAATTGCCGCTCCAGGCGGCGCTCGTTCGTTACGTCGCGCTGCAGCGCCACGTAGTTGATGATCGTCCCCGCCTCGTTGCGCACGGGCGATATGACCGTCTGCTCCTCGACAATGACTCCGTCCTTGCGGCGGTTGATGAACAGTCCTTTCCAGATCTCGCCCCGGCCCAGCGTCTGCCAGAGCCGTTCATAAAAGGCCGGTTCGTGGGCGCCGCTCTGCAGCACCCGCGGCTTGTTGCCCAGCATCTCGGCGGCGCTGTACCCCGAGACCCGTTCAAATGCCGGATTCACGTAAAGAATGACTCCCTCGGGGTCGGTGATGACAACGGACTCGTCCGCCTGCTCCAGCGCCGTGACCAGCCGCGCCCGCTCGTCCTCCCGGCGCTTCTCCTCCGTGATGTCCTCGCTGGTGCCCAGCACGCCGAAGATTTCGCCGGAGGCGTCGCACAGCGGCACCTTGTTCGTCCGCAGCCAGCGCGCGGACCCGTTGCTGCCGTCCCGCGTCTGTTCTAGGACGGCGTACATGGGACAACCGGTCTCAAGGACGTGCCGGTCGCAGCTCTCGCGGAAATCAGCCGTTTCACCCAGCCAGGGGAAGTCATGGTCTGTCCTGCCAATCAGGGATTCGGGCGACACGACGCCGATGAGGTCCGCATGGCGCTGGTTGGCGCCCAGATAGCGGAACTCCCGGTCCCGCCAGAAAACCCCCTCCGGCAGGCTGTCAATCACGCTCTGAAGCATGTGCTGCGACTGTTCGAGCGCGCCGCGCGCCCGGTCAAGCTCCTCCCGCTCGCGCACCAGTTCCGCATTCCGCCGGCGCAGTTCCTGCGTGTTTCCCCAGATCCGGCGCGCCAGGCGAATCGTTCCCAGCAGCAGCATCACCGTTCCTCCGGCAAAAAGGATCGCCTGGATCGTCTTGCTGTGCAGATCGTCGCGACCGATGAACGGGATGGTGTTGAACCGCTGGATGTTGAGAATCAGGTCCATCACCTTCGCGGCGAGGACCAGCACCATGGCGAAGACAAGTTCAACGGGAACCCTTCCAAGCCGCAACAGGTAACGGTAGGTGCCCAGCGCGATGAGAACCGCCGCGCAAAGGCCGTAGGTCTCATCAATGGCGGTGCCTTTCCCGATTTCCGTGGGAAGCAGCAGGCCGGCATGGATTTCCAGAAGCGCACCCGCAATGACGAAGATGGCCGGATGGACAAGTATCCCCGCCACCCGGCGCAGCATGCCGGCCACCGCATTCGATTCCCTGCCTGGGTCGTTCTGTCGCCCCCTCATCTGGCCTCCATGCCGGGTGCCCGCAGTTGTGGTCACACATTGCGCCGGTCCCCGGCGCAATGGCCCCGGCGCCGCCCCCTCCCTTTGCCCCCACAAACCGGACGTTCTGTCTGTTTATGATGTCAGGAAGGCCGGGAAATGTCAACCGCCTTTTTTCCCGTCCCTTCGTTGCGTGCCCGAACGACTCAATGGCCGCGTGATGCAATGGGGAATCAGAATCTCTCCCAGTGCAGAACCTCTGGGAGGGGGCGTTTCTTCGGGCTGGGCACCGAAAGGGCGTATCCAACCGCGACCAGGCTCACCAGCCGGTGGCCCCTGGGCGCGCCGAGAAGCTCCGTCACCGCACCGGCATAGGGTTTCTTGTCCCCCGCCACCCAGCAGGAAGCCAGGCCGAGCGCTTGCGCCGCCACCAGCAGATTCTGCGTTGCCGCGCAGCCGTCCTCCAGATAATAGGGACCGTCCTCGCAGACCACAGCAATACACACCGGCGCATCCGAAATGAACGGGCCGTTGGTGGCAAGGGCGGCCAGACGCGCGCGCACCGACGGGTCGGTCACCACGACGAATTCCCACGGCTGGACGTTGCGCGCCGTTGCGGCAAGGCGCCCGCAGTCCACTATCGTCTCAATCTGCCCGCGCGTGACCGGTCGCGCCGTGTCATAGGCGCGGACCGACCTGCGGCCAAGCAAAGCCTCCAATGCTTCCATGTCAGCCTCCTTCCCTGAATGGTGACGGATTCAACCGGTGCCTCATTGCGCGGTGGGCGGTGCCTGCGCCGGCGCGGGTGTGGAAGTTGCGGGGGCTGGGGTCGGCGCTGAGGCCGAAGCCGCAGGGGCCGGGGCCGGTTCCGGCGCGGGAGCGGAAGCCGCAGGGGTTGGCGTCAGGTGGCTTTCATCCACATGAAACACCGTCTCCAACTTGTCCCGCACCGCGCCACCGACGCCGCGCGCAATGCCCTCAGCCTCCACGGGATCGGCCTCAAGGGCCTTGACGCGCTCACGCGTCTGCTCCAGCCGCAACTGGAGATCCCGAACCTCGTTGCGCACCTGCTCAATGGACTGTTCGGTGCCCTGAAGCTCCTTCTGCCGCTCCTCCACCCCCCGGTACTTCCAGTAGCCGAAACACAGCGCCCCGGCAAGCGCCGAGGACAAAAGAAGCGTTCTGATTCCGGTCGTGTTGATCATGGCAAGAAGAGGGGGGGCCGGACGGCCCCCCCTTCCTCCGTACTTTTATGGCTACTTGAGGTTGAAGAAAGCGTCCTTGCCGGGGTAGTGGGCCTGGGCGCCGAGTTCCTGTTCAATGCGGAGCAGTTGGTTGTACTTCGCGATGCGGTCGCTGCGCGAGGCGGACCCGGTCTTGATCTGGCCGGCGTTGATCGCCACCGCGATGTCGGCAATCGTCGCGTCCTCGGTCTCGCCGCTGCGGTGCGACATGACCGTGGTGTAGCCGGCGCGGTGCGCCATCTGGCACGCGTCCAGCGTTTCCGTCAGCGTGCCGATCTGGTTCACCTTCACCAGGATCGCGTTCGCCGTGTCCGCCGCGATGCCCTTCGCCAGATACTGCGTGTTCGTGACGAAAAGGTCGTCGCCCACGAGCTGCACCTTCTTGCCCAGCGAGTCCGTCAGTTTCTTCCAGCCGGCCCAGTCGTTCTCGCCCAGGCCGTCCTCAATGCTGATGATCGGGTACTTGGCGCACCAGGCCTCCCACAGCGCGATCATCTCGTCGCTCGTGGCAATGCGGCCGGGATCGGACTTGAAGAAGCAGTAACCCTTCTTCTTGCGCTCCGCAGCCTCGTTGACCAGCTCGCTGGCGGCGGGGTCAAGCGCGATGAAGATGTCCTTGCCCGCCTTGTAGCCCGCGTTCTTGATCGCCTTGAGGATGAGCTCGGGCGCCTCGTCGTTGCTCTTCAGGCTCGGCGCATAGCCGCCCTCGTCGCCCACGCCTGTGTTGTATCCGTTCTCCTTGAGCACCTTCTTGAGCGCGTGGAACACCTCGGTTCCCATGCGCAGCGCCTCGCGGAACGTCGGCGCGCCCGTCGGCATCACCATGAACTCCTGGAAATCCACCGTGCCGTCCGCGTGCTTGCCGCCGTTCAGGATGTTCATCATCGGCACGGGCAGCGTGTGCGCGTTGACGCCGCCGATGTACCGGTACAGCGGCAGTTCAAGCGTCTCGGCCGCCGCCTTCGCCACCGCGAGAGACACGCCCAGCAGCGCGTTCGCGCCCAGTTTACCCTTGTTCTTGGTGCCGTCGAGGCGGATCATGGTCTCGTCAATCTCGCGCTGGTTCAGCGCGTCCATCCCGAGCAGTTCCTGCGCGAGCACGTCGTTCACGTTGGCGACCGCCTTCGTCACGCCCTTGCCCAGGTAGCGCTTCTTGTCGCCGTCGCGCAGCTCGACCGCCTCGTTCTCGCCCGTCGAGGCGCCCGACGGAACGGCCGCACGGCCCATGAATCCCGAGCCGAGGTGCACGTCAACTTCAATCGTGGGGTTGCCGCGCGAATCCAGTATCTCGCGCGCTTCAATGCCGGTGATTCTCGTCATGTCGTTCAAGTCCTTCCT
>CALDSM010000882.1 GCA_937923585.1 uncultured bacterium | reverse complement strand
CCAACAGGTTTTTTCCGGATGGGATCGGTTCAATCCCTGACATGTCCATTGGTTGCATTATGTGCGCGCCCCCCGTCCCCCGTCAAGAACCCGATTCGGCGCGGGCAGCGCCCGAACCGTCCGGGCAATGGACCCGGGGAGACCGCGGACGGGTCGCCAATGTGATACGGCTGCGATGCCCCGCAATGGTATACTCGATTGACGCTGTGGAACTGCCTTTAATGTCTTGTGCGGCGGGATGCGTTCCTCCGCGGAAAGCGCATGGAATGGCCCTTTAGGGTCCGCAAGGGTTCACACATGAAACTCTCCACAAAATCACGGTACAGCCTGCGGGCCATGCTTCACCTGGCGCTCCACCAGGGGGCGGGTGCGGTGATGATGGCCCGTGAAATCGCCGAATGCCAGAACCTGCCGGAAACCTACCTGGAACAGCTTATGCTGGCGCTGCGCAAGGCGGGGCTTGTCTCCGCCATACGGGGCGCGCACGGCGGCTACATGCTTGCCCGGAAACCGGAAGACATCACGCTGGCGCAAATCGTGGCCGCGCTGGAGGGGACGCTCAGCATCGCCGACTGCTGCGAGGTGCCCAACTGCTGCATAAATCCCGTCACGTGCGCGCTGAAGGATGTCTTCGGCGAAGTGAACGGCAAACTGTACGCCGCATTCGACGGCATCACCCTGGCCGACCTCGCCCGGCGCCAGCAGTCAAAGGAACTGGCGGAAGCGCCGATGTACTATATTTAGCCGTCGGCGCGCGAGGAACGCGGCAGGGTGCCGCCCCTGCCCATCCGGAATACCCGGCACCCCGCGTGTGTCCCCTTAGACAGGCACACAAGGAGCACCGACATGAAATCCGCATTGGCGCAAAAGAGCTGCACCCCCTGCCGGGGCGACACGCCCCCGCTCAAAGGCAAAGACCTGGTCTCTCTCATGGCCGGACTGTCGGACGGCTGGTCCTTGGTGGGAGAACAGCGCATTGAGAAGGAGTTCCACTTCAAGGACTTCCGCGAAGCGCTTCACTTCACCAACCTGGTGGGCGAGGCCGCCGAGACCGAGAACCACCATCCCGACATCGGGCTTGGATGGGGAAGGGTGGTGGTTTCCGTGTCCACCCACAAGATTCACGGGCTGTCAGAGAACGACTTCATTTTGGCGGCGAAGATTGACGCGCTTCCGGTATGACCGCCGCCTATTTCTTCGCGTAGTCCACGGCCCCGGCCCAGTCAATGAGCACGACCGGCTCATCGCCTATGACCCATGCGTCGTGTCCGGCGTCAAGGACGGTCACTTCTCCGGGCCCAACCTCGATCTGGGTTCCGTCGCGCGTGAGCACGCAAATGCGTCCCGAGACGTGGTACTGGAAATGCGGTGCCTCGCACAGTTCCGTGCCCGCAATATGCCGGACGTGCTCCGACCAGCGCCATCCGGGTTCCAGCGTGAGGCGTCCCACAACGCCCCGGTTGAACTTGATCAGTTCCATCCTCCCCTTTTCGAATACCCGCACCTCGTCGGGGGATGCGAATGTCCTCTGCTCGACGCCGGCCATGTCCGTCTCCTTTTCGCCGACCCACACTGCGGGCCGGGCTTTGTACCTGCACAAGACTCATGGGGTTAACATCCCGCCAACATCGCCTATTTCACCCCAGTAGAAGGGCGAAAGTACCTTTGAGGGACGGAAAGGACGCATCCGGGCCTCCCAATGGGATGATGGCTGACCGGGTCCATCGAGTCCCTGCCGTGCGGAAGAGGGTGCGGGCAGGTTTGCGCCATCCGCGGAATCAGGGGAGATACTTGAGCTCGCGCATCTTGTCGCCCATTTCGAGGGCAATCCGGTCAAGGTTCGTTCGCCAGTCGGCGCACAGCGCGATGCCGCGCCGGGTGCATTCGCCGGCAACGGCGAACCGGATGCCCGTGCCCAGCGAAATCATGCACGGCGCAAGTGCGCGCTGGTACTTGTCCGACGTGAGCATGAAGCAGGCCGTCCATTTCAGGGCCGTCTTCTCAAATCGGAACGCCCTGCGGATCGCCATTTCAGCCTTCTCGCGGGTCAATTCCGGCATCCGCTCCGTGAGCGGGACCGCATATGCATCCACGAGGGCCTGTTCCTCCGCCGGGCCGGCGGCGTTCACGGCGTCCAGCAGCTTCCGGACAAATCCGCGCCCCATGTCGCGGCAGATGACGTAGTCCATGACGCTCTCGATGAGATCTTCGGCGTTGTTCATCGTGATGCCCGTCTCGCCGCTGAGCTGCTCAAACACGCGGAGCGGGTACAGCTTGTCCGTGGGCTGGTGAAAATAGGCGTGGGCGTAACTGTCCCCGCCCCAGTCGGAGTCATGGGTGAGCAGTCCCCGTTGGAACGGCGACGGGGCCAGCCGTTCCGCCTCGCGGTGGGTGAGGTGCTTGAGCGTCGAGTCGCCCTTGCCGCCGAGGCCGCTGAACCCGTTCATGTCGGCGACCATCGCGCCAAACAGGAGGGCCGGCGGCGCGTCCGGAAAAATCTGCAACGCAATATAGGCGTGCGTGACGGGCCCCCATGCATGGGCAGGCAGCGCGAACAGGAGCGCGCCGGCCAGCAAAAGACAGGGACACAGGCGCCTGATGCTGTGTCTGTAAAGCGATGGCATCATGCGCGGAGTATACCATCAACGCACGAACCCCACAGTATCATTTTGATGGATGACCATCGCATGCCTCCCGCATCCCATGTGCATCGCGCGGACTGCGGAGTGGCCCAGACTATCGCGTTGCCGGAACGTAATTTTCCGGTCGTTTTGCGTAATTGACGGCCCCCGCCCAGTCAATAAGTACGACAGGCTCCTCACCGGTCACCCATGCGTCATGCCCCGCAGCCAGGGCGGAGATCTCCCCGGGGCCGACCTCCACCTGGGTGCCGTCGCGCATCAGGACATGGAAGAGGCCCGAAACATGGTAGAAGAAATGGGGCGCCTCGCACAGTTCGGTTCCGACGATATGCCGGACATCATGCAACCAGCGCCATCCGGGTTCCAGCACAAGACGGCCCACCACGCCCTGGCTGAACTCGAGCAGTTCGCATTTTCCGTTCTCGAACGGCCGCACCGCGTCGGGCAAGTCAAAGGACTTCTGCTCTATGCTCGCCGTGCCCTTTTCTTTTCCGCCGACTGCGTACGGCATAACCTCGCACGAGGAGGATTGGCGGCCCTCACTGACCGCCAACGGCCGTTTTGCGGTGTAGTCAATGGTTCCGGACCAGTCTATGATCACCGCGGGCTCGTCGCCCACCACCCAGGCGTCGTGGCCCGCCGTGAGGGTGGTGACTTCCCCGGGTTGAAACTCCGCCTGGATACCGTCGCGTGTCTTCACGTGAATGCTTCCCGAGACATGGTATTGAAAGCGCGGCGACTCGCACAGTTCTGTCCCCGCGTAGGGCCGGATGTGCTCCGTCCAGCACCATCCGGGCTCCAGGATAAGACGCCTCACCAAGCCCTTGTTCATCTTAAGCAGTTCGAGTCTTCCCTTCTCAAATTTCAGAATGTCGTCCGGCGCATCAAATGATTTCTGTTCAATACCGGCCATCTGCGCGTCCTTTCATGTGATCCGTAAACGCGGATCGGAAGGACTTTATTGACCCGCAAATAGGTAACATCCCGTCCCCAACCCCTATTTCTGCGGGGAAGTTTCCAGTGTGCGCAGGTAATGCACCAGCGGCCAGCGGTGCTCGTCGGGCACGACCTTTTCCAGCACCGGTTCATGCCCCACGCCGACCAGCATGGCGCGCAGCATCTGCCCGTCCGAATAGCCGGTTATTTTGGGTGCGCGCAGGTCGGACGGCTTGGGCACGTAACTGTGCCCGACCGGCCCGTTGCCGTCGCCCGCCTCGCCGTGGCAGAAGACACAGTAGTACTGGTAGTAGATCCTGCCGCGCGCCACGCTCTCCGCGGAAGCCGGGGCCGGACTCGCCAGAGCGGCCGCCGTTTCGGCGGCGGGCGCCTTGCCGTTGGGGGCCGCGTCAGGCGTTTCCGCGGGCACGACACCCGCGGGCAGGGGCGGCACTTCGGCCTGCCAGGTGCGCACATTGGGCTGCATGCGCATGCGCGGCCCCTCGTAGAGCACATACCCCATGGTGAACACCGCAGCCCCGGCGGCGAGCAGGATGGGAGCGGCCAGGATTACCGCCAGTTTCGCGACAGGATTCATGGCCGTGCGCCCCCCGGCTGCGCAGCCATTTCAGAAAGCTTGGGTGACCGCCGGGCTTCGGGCAGCTTGGGCATCTGCTGCGGCACCTGCCCGGGATCAAACCGTGTCCAATGTGCGGGATTGAACCGCGGCATCACGGGCCGCGTGGAGTAGACCGACTGCGCGGGCACGTCCTGAAACGCGCCGAAGTCCCATTCGCGCGGTGCATCCATGACCATCATCATCAGGAACATGCACCACGAGACAATGGCGGCCGTCAGCAGAACGAGAATCGTCCAGCTCAGCCACTGCGGGATTGCCCTGTGTTCTTCGTGTCCGATCATTGCGTGTTCACCAGTTCGGCGGATGCACGATCTTGTCGATCGCGTAGAGAAGGCCCCAGATGCCCGCGCCCGAGGCGATAACCACGAGAATCCAGGACACATGGGACAGGAACCACACGGCCAGCGTCTCGCGGGGAGTCCCGCCGTCGGACTCCGAAACGGCCTCTCCGCGGGGACGCCAGAACTCCATGTACGTGAGCACGATGCCGAGCGTCAGGAGCGTTCCGGCGCCCAGCATCGCCAGTATCACCTCGTTTTGCCACACGCTAAGGTAGAACATCGCCCTGTCCTCCCCTTGCCGCGCCTTTGGGCGGGTCCGCTTTCGGGCCGTCGCTCAGCAACGGCAGCCAGCGCGCGTGGTCCTTGTCGGCGAACTGGCCGGACTTGACGGCCCAAACCAGTATCGGAACGGCAACCAGCGCCGATGCCACGGTGAAGGCGACCCAGATAATCGCGAATGTGGCGCCAATGCTCATGGCGTCTCCTTCGGCGGTTCCGGCGGCTCATAGCTGTTTTGCCACGCGGACTCATACGAGGCGTCTATGCCGCGCGGCTCGATGTCCGCGTCCGTGTAGCCCAGGAACATGACCGCCAGGTAGTTGGAAACGGCCCAGATCTTCTCCGACTCGAGTTCGCGCTTGAAGTAGGGCATGGCCGTGCCGGTAATGCCGTTCATGATCTGATAGTAGAAGATGCCGCCGATGTACTTGTTGTCCACCAGGTGCCTGCGCAGCGTTGTGAAGTTCAGCGGCGGCGGGTTGAGGTGGGGCGCGGCCGTGCCATTTCCGTCGCCCATGGAGCCGTGGCAGTTGATGCAGAACTGCTGGTAGATCTTCTTCCCCCGTTCCAGGTCAGCCTTGGTCGCCGGATAGGGATTCGGCATGGGCAGCCACACCGCGGGCACCTGGCTGTGCAGCCACTGAATGTTGGCGTCCGGGCCGGATCGATGCGCCTCAACCGCCCTGGCCTTCCATTCCTTCTGCCGGGCCACGCGCAGGTCGGCCTCCCTGGCGCCTTCGGCCTGCACGTAGGCGGTCAGCGCCGCGATCTTTTCCCTGCCGAGAAACTCCCAGGAGGGCATGAGCGATTCGGGGCGGGTCAGGCGCGGGTTGGTGAAATGGGCGACGTGCCAGTCGTCGGGGTGCTCGCCGCCGGCCTGGGACAGATCGGGACCGGTGCGCTCCGTGCCGAGGATGGCGGGGTCCTGCCCGGCATAGTCGCCGGGCTGCGCGATGCGCTCCGCGCCCAAATCCCAGTCGAAGACGCGGATAAACTGGGAATGGCAGTAGCTGCACCCGTTGCTCACATACAGCTCATGGCCCTCAAGCTCCTTGGGCGTCCATGGTCGCCAGATGTCCGAAGGGGATCGGTCCATGGTCAGCACAGGGAAGATGACCATGGCCACGACGGAGGCCCAGTACACCAGCAGGCCGCCGAAGACCAGGATGGCAGGCGTGACCTTCATGCCTGTTCCTCCTCTGCCGCCGTGCGGGTCTCCAGGGGCTCACCGGACGTTATGGTCTTGACCGCGTTGTAAAGGCCGATCAGGGCTGCCGAAACGAGCAGCACGCCCAGCATGGCGCGCAGCCCCAGATAGGGGCTGAGTTCGGGCAGCACCCGGTAGACCGTCTCGCCATTCTTCCACGCCGAACCCTGGATGAGCCCCGCGACTGTGAGCACGCTGAAGAAGCCCGCCAGGCCGATCATCATCAGCCCGAACTGAAGGTTGACCAGCTTCTCCGAGTACAGTTTTCGGCCGCAGGTGTGCGGCAGGATGTGCCACAGCGCGCCGAGCGCGTTGAACCCGACAAATCCGACGATGGCGATGTGCGCGTGGCCCACGGTCCAGTTGTTGAAATGGGTGACTGTCTGCACGCTGGGCAGCGTCTGGAACGGCCCCTGGATGCAGGTGATGAGATACCAGATGATTCCGGCAAGCACGAAGCGTCCGGCCGGGTCGCGCAGGAGCAGTCCGTTGCGCTCGCGCGCGGTCATGCCGAGATTGACGAGCACGACGGCAACGGGAATGACCATGGCCATCGAATCGGTCACGGAATAGACCTTGAGCCAGTTGGGGATCGGCGCCTGCAAAATGTGGTGACCGCCGATGTGCGAGTAGAGCGCCACCAGCAGCCAGAACCCGAACAGCGACAGCGTGTGCGACCACAGAGGCGTCCTGGTGATCCGCGGAACCACATAGTAGGCCGCGCCGACGGCCAGCGGCGTGAGCACCAGCCCGGGCAGGTTGTGCCCGTAGAACCACAGGAACACCGAGTCCAGAATACCCGGCATCGCGCCCGTGGCGGGCCGCCACATCACGTTGCCTATGGGATAGACGCCGCAGGTCCAGACCAGCATGGCCACGAAGTACCACACCGAAACGTACAGGGTCTTCTCTTCGCGGTATTGGACGGTCTTGAGCAGGTTGAACAGCAGCAGCACCACCGAGATCACGAGCGACACGTCAAAGATCCACGGGTATTCGGCATACTCGCGGCCCTGCGACCAGCCGAAGGAGAAGGCCAGCGGACCGCTGAGAATGGTGATGTTCCAGAACAGGAAAGCCAGCCAGCCCAGCGGCTCGGACCACAGTTTCGTGCGCAGCAGCGCCGGAACATAGTGCATCCCCGCGCCCAGCAGCACCGACACCGTAAAGCCAAACACGACCGTGTTGATGTGAATCTGGCGGGTGCGCCCGAACACCAGCCACGAAATGTTGTTGAAAAATTCCGGGGCAACCAGGCTGACGGCGGAGACGAGCCCGTAGGACACGCCGACCACGAACCAGACGCATCCTGCAACCAGGAACGCCTGGGACGCGCTGCGCGGCCGACGGAAGAACTCCCTCCAGCCGGCGTTCGCGGCGGTGGTGCCGCCTTCTATCGGTGACATATCAGACAATCGTGGGAGAACTCCTCGTCACGGTGACATTGCACGCAAAAGCCCATGTTGTTCAGCTTCACCGCCGGCTTCACGCGGTCCATCGAGGCCACATCGCCGTGGCAGCGGCCGCAATCAAACCCGGCGCGGACGTGGCGCTGGTGGTTGAAGAAGGCAAACTCGCTCAGGCGGTTGACGCGCACCCACGGCACCGGCGTGCCCGTGTCGAAATACTCCCTGAGCTTTTTGATTTCGGGATGAGTCACGATGATGCGCTTGTGGCAGAGCATGCAGGTTTCGACCGGTGGCACGCCCGCGCGCTCCGTCTTCAGCACGCCCGAATGGCAGAACACGCAGCTGAGCTGCTTGGTGCCTACGTGGAAACGGTGGCTGAACGGGATGGGCTGCGCCTCGCCGGTCCGGCTGGTGAAGAAGAACAGCACGGTCACGAAGACGATGATGCCGGTCAGCCCTATCACGCCCGCGAGCGCGAAGCGCGTACCCAGCAGCCGCAGGAATGCGCGAAATTGATCCCGCAGTTTCTGGAGGAACTCAGTCATTGCCGGCCTCCGCAGCACCCATGGGGTCAAGACGGCCGGCGGAGACGCCGGCCCTCCCCTCGGGGATTTCATCGGGGAGGGGGATCAGGCGCTCGCCCCATTGGCGCGAGAACATGAAGGCGGACAGGAACGCGGCGGTCATGCCGATTTCCGGCAGGCCGATCACCAGTTTGCCGCCGAGCGACGGCGTCACGAGCCACCACCGCTCGAACCACATGCCCGTGAGCACCATGAGCGTGATTGCGCGCAGGTAGAAGATCGAGCCCTTGAGCCGGTTTGACAGCAGCAGCACGAGCGGCCCGAGATAGACCGTGGGAAGCAGCAACAGGCTCACGCGGTTCCAGGGCGCCTCGCGAAGGCGCGGAATGACGAAGCGGACTTCGTGCGGCAGGCTCTCGTACCAGATGGGGATCAACTGGCAGAACATCATGTAGGTGGACAGCAGGCTGAACGCCACCACCAGTTTGCCCATGTCCTTGCGGAACGGCGCGCCCGCCGGGGGATCGAGCAGCAGCACCGAAAAGGTCCAGCCGTTGACGGCAATGTACATGCCGGTGATGAAGAAGTACCCGCCGAACAGGGAACTCACCCAGTGCGGATCGAGCGCCATCACCAGGTCAAACCCCAGCAGCGAGAAGACCATGCAGTAAATGAACGCCAGCCAGGCCGCGTGCCCCTTGTCCGGCTGCGGGCGGCTGTCGCGCGCGAAGCGGGCGGCCATCCACCAGAACAGCAGCAGCGCCAGCCCGTCCCGCGTGAAGAGGAACTGCGAATTCAGCCAGGCCCCGTTGTGCAGATGCCCGTCGTGCAGCCAGCCCGCCCAATGGTTCCTGCCCAGGAACAGCAGGAGGAAGGCCGCAAGGCACACCGGCGCAAAGCCGAGCGAAAGCAGCGCGGGACGGCGAATCCGGTCGTGCAGCCAGTGCTCGCCGCGGGCGGCGGCAATCGCCGCGGGCCACACCACCATGCCCGCCGCCAGCGGGGTGAAATAGATGAAGTTGATCAGCACGGCGCGCCACGCGCGGTGCGCGTCGCCCAGGAGCAGGCAGAGAAGCCAAACCAGCAGGCCCAGCCACAGCAGATTGCCCCACACGCCCAAGTGACGCGCGAGCCTGTGCGCTTTCTGCACCCTGTGGTCATCCCACCACATGAATCTTCTCCGCCGCCGTGGCATCCAGGATGCCCCGCGTCTTCTCCACGTTTTCCGCCGGGCACGAGATCAGCATGCCGTAGCGGTCCCGGCTCAGACGCGGATCGTAGCCCTCCGGCACCGGCACCCGGCCCAGCCGCGAATTGAAGAGCATGCCCAGGAAGTTGCCCAGCGTGCCGAGCAGGATGGTGCCCTCGAAGCCGATCACGCAGAAGGGGATCAGCGACACGGCCGGCTTGCCGCCGGTGATGATCTGGTTCACCGATGCGGCGTAGATGGCAAGACTGAAGCCTCCGATACAGCCTGTCAGCGCCCCGGCAAGCGTGCAGTAGCGCACGGGGCTCGGGCCGCGCCCGAGAATGGCCTCGGTCTCGTGCAGGCGGCGGGGGCTGTAGACTTCGGCCTGGCCGCACCCGGCCTTCAGCACACTCTTGAGCGCCTCGACAAGCTGTTCGGAATGTTCGTAAATCGCCCAGATCCGCGCGGCGCCTTCCCGGCCCTGGGCGATCGGCGCCTCGTCCACCAGGTCATGGTGGGGATTGTCGCCGCGGACAAGATCCTCCTTCACGTCGCTGATGGCCACGGTGGGGCATATCTTGGTGAACACGAGAAAGAGGAAGAAGAACCAGGCGAACGCGCCCACGGTGATGCTGATCTCCACCCAGGACGGCCAGTAGTGCCCCCAGTTGTGGGGCAGGAAATCGTGCGAGGTGGAGCCGACCACGATGAAGATGCGCTCCAGCCACATGCCGACGTTCACCAGGATGGAGATGATGAACAGTGCGGCGAGGCTGGTCCGGAAGCGGCGGAACAGGAAGAGCATGGGCACCGCCACGTTCAGCAGCGGCAGCGACCAGTAGACCAGGCGCATCCACCCCGCCGCCCGCCACCAGGCAAACTGCTGCTCGTAGAGATCGCCCGAA
>CALDSM010000881.1 GCA_937923585.1 uncultured bacterium | reverse complement strand
TCGCCGACCGGGTCGCGCGCACACTCTACAAAGAACGGCAGGCGCTCTTCCTGCACAAGCACTACAACGAAGCCTATCCGTTCCTCTCCCTCATCGAGGATAGCGAAAAGCCCCTCCGGTATTAGGTGGCGGTCCCCAGTGCAGACGCGGCATCCTGCCGCGTTCCTCTTGTGCCGGAACTTGGGTCAAGCCGGAAAGACGCTGGAAGCCCCTTTTGCTTTCTCCCCTTTCCGGATTTCTATGCCCCTCCATCATGACAAGAAATACAGCATCCGGTGCAGGTCTTTTATTCACCGAAGACACGCTCTTGGAAAGCTATTTGTACGGTTTTGACCGCAACCCGGCATTGCACCTCCATGCGGCCCTGCTTTTACCGCCGCTCGGCGGTAATCACCCGCTCGTCAAAGGAGGCCACAATGGTTTCGCCGGGCTGGACCACGAGAAAGTCCTTTTCGTCCCAGGGGCCTTCGAGGAAACGCCGGATGAGGCCTGGATCGCCCTGGAGGAAGTCGCATTTCCATTTGAGCCATTCGGCGCATTCGCGCGTGTAGGCCTTGTAGCGCTCCGTGTCGCCCACGCCGAGATCCACGTAGGCGGCGGTGTTGTAGCAGGTCATCCAGTTTTCCGACGCCTCCATCAGATAGGGTGCGTTCTCCTCGCCGTAGGTCTCGACATAGTGCGCGAGCACGCGCTCGTAGCGCTCCTTGCTGGGCTGGGTGCTCGTGTCAATCCAGCCGGGGCTGTACCAGTAGGTGCCGGGATGGGAGTCGAAGTACTCGCGGTAGCGCTCCTTGGAACCAAGCAGCAGTGTGATGCAGTCGTGCCCGCGCGGCACGACCAGCGGCAGCGTGCGCGCCTGTATGCCCACCAGGCCGTTGCTGCACAGCCCGTATCCCAGCAGAATGGCGTCCACCGATTCGCGCGCGCCGTCGGCGCCGCCTTCCAGGCATTCCTTCTCCACGGCGTCAATGGTCCGCTGCAGTTCCACGCGCAGCGTGTCGGGCACGCAGTGCAGTCCCTGCTTGAGGAAGTGAAACTGGAATATCTGCGGCGCGAGCGCCGCGTAATAGCACAGTTCCCGCCAGAACACGTGGCAGGCGATGATGTGCCGCTTTTCCTTGGTGTAGAGATTCGTTCCGTACCAGTCCATGCATTGTCCTTTCCGGCGCATTTCCCCGGAGTGCCACTGTTCTGGGGTTTCCGCGCCCCGATGCTTCACGCATGAAACGACGGCCGCCCGTCAGAGCGCGAAAGCACAGAACAGTATCATGCCACGGCAGCGGCGTCTCACCCAACAGGAGGACGCCGGAACGGACTTGGCGTGGGAGAATGCCTCTCGAACCGGGGGTGCCGGGCCACGTCGCATTGCCGGAGGGAAGTTGTTGACGAAAGGGTTTGGCCCCTGTACACTGACGTCAGTCAGGGAACGAGGGGCTTGCACGGCGCTTGTCCTGTCATCGGGAGTGATTTGCGGTGCCTGCATGCGGAACGTTCCACTTCTGGAGGGCTGGGCCATGGGTTTGCGGAGGGTTGGTCGGGCGCGGGCGCTTTGCCTGCTTGGATGCCTTGCAGTGGCAAGTATCGGCCCAATTTGGTGCGCGGCGGCGCAGGATTGTCCCGAGACGGCAAATTGGACCTGGATGAAAGGCGCCTCGACGACCGGGCAGTCCGGAATTTACGGCACGCGCGGAACCCCGGCGGCGGCCAACACTCCCGGCGCCCGCGCTTTCGGGGTATCGTGGACCGACCCATCGGGTGCGCGGTGGCTCTTTGGCGGCTACAACGGTTCGCGCCTCAATGATTTGTGGAAATGCGATCCGGCCACGGGCTATTGGGCCTGGATGAAGGGCGCCTCGGCAGGCGGGCAGTCCGGCACCTATGGCACGCGCGGAACGCCAAACCCGGCCAACACCCCCGGCGCACGCACGGATGCGGCTTCATGGACGGACCACTCGGGCAATCTGTGGCTTTTCGGCGGTTACGGCTTCGATGGCGGGGGAATCCAGGGCCGCCTCAATGACCTGTGGAAGTATGACCGCACCACCGGCAACTGGACCTGGGTGAAGGGTTCCGCCGCGGTCAGCCAGTCCGGGGTATACGGCACGCTCGGGACACCGGCCGCGACCAATACGCCGGGTTGCCGCCAGGCTGCGGTCTCGTGGACCGACGCTTCAGGCAAGCTTTGGCTCTTCGGCGGCGCCAACGGGTCGTATTACAACGACCTCTGGAACTATGACCCGCTCACGGGTTATTGGACCTGGATGAAGGGCGCCCCGACGACCAACCAGTCGGGAATCTACGGCGTGCCCGAAACACCGGCGGCGGCCAACACTCCGGGCGCGCGCTACGATGCGGCGTCGTGGGGCGATGTCTCCGGCAAACTGTGGGTCTTCGGCGGTTACGGATACGACCGTGCGGGAAGCCTCGGCCGTCTCAACGACCTGTGGAATTACGAGCCGGCCACCGGCAGCTGGACCTGGGCGAAGGGTTCTTCGACGATAAACCCGGCGGGTATCTACGGCACACTCGGTTCTCCGGCGATGGCCAACACGCCCGGACCTCGCACCTGCCCGGTCTCGTGGACAGACGCGTCGGGCAATTTGTGGCTCTTGGGCGGCGCGGGGAGTTCAGGCTTCCTCAATGATCTGTGGGAATTTGTCCCGGCCACCGGCAACTGGACGTGGGTCAAGGGGGCCTCAACAACCGATCAGTCCGGAACCTACGGCACACTCGGGACACCCGCGGCGGCCAATAAACCCGGCGCGCGCTGTCAGGCGGTCTCGTGGACCGACGCATCGGGCGACCTGTGGCTCTTTGGAGGCTACAACGGTTCATACTTCAACGACCTGTGGCGTGCCCGT
The DNA here is from genome assembly GCA_937923585.1 of uncultured bacterium. GTDB lineage: Bacteria > Hydrogenedentota > Hydrogenedentia > Hydrogenedentales > CAITNO01 > CAITNO01. Next base: position 1,243 of record CALDSM010000881.1, on the reverse strand, counting down.
CCATTTGTCTTGGACAGCACCCCCCCGGTCATCACCCTGTTGGGCAGCAGTTCTGTTGCCGTGGAGTGCCACGCATCCTACAGCGACGCCGGCGCAACGGCCAACGACAACTGTGACGGCAATCTGACCGCCGGCATTGTCACCACCAACCCAGTGAACACAAGCATGCCCGGCCCCCACACGGTCACCTACGATGTGACCGACGGCAACGGCAACCCTGCCATCCAGGTCGCGCGCACCGTCAATGTGGTGGACACGGTGCCGCCCGTCATCACACTGCTGGGCGCCGACCCGACGACCGTGGAATGCCACGCGTCCTACAGCGACGCCGGCGCAACGGCCAACGACAACTGCGACGGCAATCTGACTGCCGGCATCGTCACCACAAGTGCGGTAAACACAAGCGCGCCAGGCGCTTACACCGTCACTTACGGCGTGACTGACGGCTACGGCAATCCTGCCGTCCAGATCGCGCGCACGGTCAGTGTGGTGGACACGACACGCCCGGTCATCACGCTGCTGGGAGCCAACCCGGTGACTGTGGAGTGCCATGCATCCCACACCGACGCGGGCGCCACGGCGATGGACGCCTGCGCCGGCAACCGGACCGCAAACATCGTGGTCAGCAACCCGGTGAACATGGACACCCCCGGCGTCTACACCGTCACGTATGACGTGGACGACGGCAACGGCAACCATGCCGTCCAGGTCAGACGCATTGTCAACGTGCTGGACACGACCCCCCCGGTTATCACGCTGCTGGGTGCCAACCCGGTGACCGTCGAGCGCCACGGGACGTACACCGACGCGGGCGCCACGGCGGCGGACACCTGCGCCGGAGACCGGACCGCAAACATCGTGACCGGCAACACGGTAAACGTGGACACCCCCGGCGTCTACACCGTCACATACGACGTGACCGACGGCAACGGCAACAGTGCCCTTCGGGCCACGCGCACGGTTAATGTGGTGGATACACCCCCGCCACAGACCTATGCAATTTCGTATACGGCCAATCCCCCGGCGGGAGGCGCGCTTGCCGGTCCTGATTCGATAATTGCGGGCGGCACCGCGACGGTGACCGTGATCGCGAATTCAGGCTATGACATCGCCTCCGTGAGTGCGAGCAACGGCAACGTTACAAGTTCTGCGCCTTATGTGCTGTCGAACGTGACGGCGGACGCAACGGTGACGGCCACCTTTGTTCCGCGGCAAACACTGGTCGCCGTACCGGACGTTTCGG
>CALDSM010000880.1 GCA_937923585.1 uncultured bacterium | reverse complement strand
CCACCGAGATCTACACTCTTTCCCTACACGACGCTCTTCCGATCTCTGCGCGGCGCTGCCCCTTTCCCTGGCGGCGGACAGGCTCTCACAGTCTGATTCTCCCGGCGTTGCGCCGATGCTCGAGCAATGCTGGGATGACCTGCGCAATCTCGCCGACGCGGCCGCCGATGCCGGTTACGACTTGGATCAGACCATCGGTGCGCTAAAATAGACAAAGCGGCCGGGCAGAAGACCCGGCCGCCGAAAACCCCGCGCAGCCCACGGGAATGTCAGGGAGTCTGAGCCTGGGTGATGGGAGTGCTGGCCGTCGAAGCCGGAGCGCCTTCCGCCGCCCGAATGACGCCGCTCGAGTCGCAGAAGAATCCCCGGTTCCCCTCAATGCCAAAGTTCATCGGATTCGCGTTGATCGTGTAGTTGATGTCCGTCCCGCCCAGGGTGAACACGTATCCGCTCTTTGCCTTCGTCCAGTCCCCGGTCAAATACGGGGGAATGGCGGCGGTCATTTCGTCGAAAACGCGCGAGTAACGGCCGTTTTGCGTGTTGAAAGTGGTCTCCGCTGACATAAGCGCCCGCATCGTCCCTATTGCGGAGTTCTCGTTCGCCTGCACCTTGGACCGCAGCAGATTGGGCACGGCTATGGCTGCGATGATCGCAATAACCGTCACAACAATCATCAACTCAATGAGCGTAAAGCCACGCGTCCTGTTCATGGACTCACCTCTTAAACCCGACACCAGCACCACTGCTTCGCGTTGACTGCCCTTACCTGCGAAGTGAGAATGCCCAAGCATGTCTTGGTCAATACCAGCAAAATTCCAGCACTTTCTATGCCGATTTTTGTAAACACTTTTCATTGCTCGTTTTATGAATGACGCCTCTCTTTTGAGCGCCGGAACAAGGCCCTTTGACGGACAATTTTTGACTACGAGGGACCAATTGCGGCGGAACTTTGGCATGCTTTGGCCGACGGAATGCGCGTCACACCCCCTTGCGCATATGCTACAATCATGCCTTGTCGCGAGAGAATCGGGCACACCTCACCGCCAACAGGAGAACACATACTGATGCCAGCAACGCTTTCCACCCACCTGGCCGTGGTCGGCGCCGGTCCCGGCGGCTATGCCGCCGCGTTTCATGCGGCAAACCTGGGCATGGAAGCGACCCTGATTGACGTGGAGGCCCATCCGGGCGGCACCTGCCTGTACCGGGGCTGCATTCCCTCCAAGGCACTGCTGCACGTGGCCAAACTCATCAACGACACGCTCGAGGCCGCCGAATGGGGGCTCACCTTTGGTCCGCCCCAAATGGACCTGGAGAAGGTGCGGGAGAAAACCCGGTCCGTGGTGGCCCAGATGACGGGCGGACTGGGCCAGCTTTGCCAGGCGCACAAGGTCCGCTACCTGCGGGCTCGTGCCAGTTTCCTCGACGCGAACACGCTGGCCATATTCCACCAGGACGGGTCGGAAGACATGATTCGCGCCGAGTACACCATTATTGCCAGCGGTTCCCGTCCGGCGTTATTCGGGCCGCTCGTTGACTCGCCCCGCCTCATGAATTCCACCAACGCCCTGCAACTGGAGGAGATTCCGGGAACGCTGCTGGTCGTGGGCGGCGGATACATCGGCCTGGAACTGGGCTCGGTCTATGCATCCCTGGGGTCCCGTGTCACTGTGGTGGAAATGACCGACGGCCTGCTGCCCGGCGCGGACCGCGACCTCGTGAAACCGCTCCAGACCCGGCTCGAAAACCTGATGGACCGGATACTGCTGCAAACGAGGGTGGCGGAAATTAGGGACTTGGGCGGCTCCATCCGCGTGGCCTTGGAAGGCCCGGATGCCGTCCGGCAGACACATGAATTCGACAAGGTGCTGGTCTGCGTGGGCCGCAAGCCCAATTCGAGCGGACTGAACCTGGCCTCCACGAAAGTCTCGGTCAATCCGCGCGGCTTCATTGAAGTGGACATCGCGCGGCGCACGGCGGAGCCGAACATCTTCGCCATTGGCGATGTGGCCGGGGAACCCATGCTCGCCCACAAAGCCTCCGCCGAGGGCCGCGTTGCCGCCGAAGCCGTTGCCGGCCGCCGTGCCGCGTTTGAACCCATGGCCATTCCCGCCGTGGTGTTCACCGACCCCGAGGTGGCCTGGTGCGGGATGACCGAAACGCAGGCCGAAAAAGAGGGCCGTGCGGTGAAGGTAACCCGCTTTCCCTGGGCCGCATCGGGCCGGGCAAGCACCCTCAGCAGGCCTGAGGGACTGACCAAACTGGTGTGCGATCCCCAGACCGGCCAGATTCTGGGCGTGGGGATTTCAGGCGCGGGCGCAGGGGAACTCATCGCCGAGGGTGCGCTCGCCATCGAGATGGGCGCGCTCGCAAGCGATTTGGACATGACCATTCACCCTCACCCCACCCTCAGCGAAACCGTCATGGAATCGGCCGCAGTCGTCTTCGGTACCAGCACACACTTCTACCGCCCCCAAAAAAAGGTGTAACGCAGGCGCCCCGCAGCTGCCGCTTCCCACACCGTCCCCGTCGGGGCGGCCCCTCGTTATCCGTCCGTGCGCGTCCGTGTCTGTCCGTGTTCGTCCGTGTGAGGCAAATGCCCCCGGGTGCGGCAGGCATGCAATGCTACGCACCCATTTCGCCGCGTATCTGCTCCACCCACTTCCGCACACGTGCCGGCGTCTTGGACGACTCGTTGTCCTGGTCCAGGACCAATCCGCAAAAATGGCCGTCCAGCAGCGCTTCCGACGCCTTGAATGAATAGCCCTCGTTGGGCCAGAAGCCCACGACTTTGCCGGAGCGCTCCAGGACCTTCCGGTAGAGTATGCCCAGCCCGTTGCAGAACTGCGCCCCGAACCCGTAGGAATCGCCCAACCCAAAGAGCGCCACCGGTTTGCCTTCCAGATCAATCCCGTCAAGTTTCGGGAAGAAGTTCTCCCAATCCTGTTGAAGCTGGCCGTCGTCCCAGGTGGACACACCGAGAACGAGAGCCTCCGCGGTTGCCAGGTCGTCCGGGACCGCACTGGATATGTCCCTCACATACTCCGCGTTCCTGCCCAGCAGATCGGCTATCATCCCGGCAACCTCCCCCGTGTTGCCCGTGGTGCTTCCGTAAAATATCCTTGCGCTTGCCATGGCCCTGAAACTCCTTTACTGCTCTAATTACTTTGAACATCGCCAAAGGAGTTTTGCATCCCGGACGTCACGGTTTCACGAACATGGGTTGCAGCCAGGCCTGGGTCTCGCCTGCCCCGTGGCACTCGACGCGGATGTAGGTGCATTTCTTGCGGTCCGGAACGGCCGTGTACGTCATCTCGCTCCCCTGGAACCGCTCCAGCGTCCGCCCGTTGTCGCCATGAACCCGGAAACTCTGCCCGTTCTCCGTCTTAACGGTCACGGTCAGACCCTCGGTCCGGATTTCGTTCACCTTCACGCCCGTGCTGGCGTAGAAACGGCCCGCCTTCATGGCGGCGACGATGTCGTCGGGGTTGCGCGTGGCGCACTGGACCATGTTCCATGCGAGACCGCGGTGCGGCGTGTCGTGGCTGTCGTCGTTGGCAAAGCCCCAGACGCGGTGGCCGGTGGACAGCACCCGGTCCCACTTGTCCGTGGCCACTTCGCTTCCCGTGAGAAAGAGCACCACCCCGTTGAATATCTCCATGCCCGCGTAGCCCTGCAGCTTGCGCAGCACGGAAATGTCGCAGTGGTTGTAGCCGTCGGTCCAGTTGGGATGGTTCATAATGGCAAAACCGCCCGCGCCCCCGTTGACCTTGTCCAGCACCGCCTGACGGTTCGCATTGGGTGCGACCGTTTCGCGCGCCCCGACATGAAGCATATGCGGCCCCTTTGCGCTGATTTCATTGCCGGGGATAAGCGCCATGCCCTTCGCATCGAGCCCGGTCACCCCGGTAATCTTGTCATGGTCGCTCAGCATGAGGAAGTCATAGCCGCGCCCCGCATAGTCGTCAATGACGGCCTGCGGCGGCTGCTTCCCGTCGCTGTTGTTGGTGTGCGTGTGCAGGTTGCCCCGCAGCCACGGGGTTGCCGGGTCTCCGTAGGGGGATTCCAGCAGCTCTGCCCAAACCCTGCCGGTGCCAAGTGCGGCCAGAAGAAGGGCTGCCGCAAGAAGCCGTGAAATGGCGCTTGATGTCATCGTACTATCTCCAAGGCCGCGTGCCGACGGTTGCTGTTCCCTCACGACGACACAATCTGCGCCGCCATGGCGGACAAATGCCGCGTTCATTCTTGTCCAGACCGGCTTTCCAAAAACGGCGCGTTGACAGCACTCCCGGTGGGAGAATCGGGCATCCTAACGACCACCAAAAGAGCGCTTCGATAATAAGGACCGCCCCTCTGTTTAGTCAAATCCCAGGGCCAATCTGGTGAACCGAATTCGCCGGCACCGTAAAACGGCAGCATGCTAAACACCGCGCGCAGGGGTTCACCCTATGGACGCGGTCCGTCGGCATCTTGTTCCGCCAACTCGCACACACCGTTTGGTTGCGGGGGATCTGCAGCGGACTTGCGCGCGTTCTGGGCGGGGTGGTGCATGTTGGGGTCAAGGGTCGGCACGCAAAAGGACCGGCATGCACTTGCGCGATTCCCCCTGCCACTGCTATGTTGTCTTGCCTCTGGCCACAAAGGAGTCACTTTCCAGCATGGATTACCCCTATTTGCTTCTCGACGCGGGCGGCACGCTGGTCTTTCCGGATCCGGACCTTATTGCCCAAACCGCAGCCGCGGAAGGAAGCCTTCTGGACCCGGAACGCGTCTATGAAGCCCATTTTCAGCAACTGCACCAGTTCGATGCGTGTCTGCGCGCGGCTTCCGAACTGCCCCCCTATTCGCTGCGGGAATTCTTCACGAATCTGATGACGCTCGCAGGGGCGCCCATTGACGCCGCGGAATGCGCCGCAGACACACTCCTGGCACGGCACGAGGCGGTCAGTCTGTGGACCTATACGAAGCCGTGGGTGCCCGAGACACTGACGGCATTGAAGGCAGACGGGATACGCATGGCCGTCATCTCCAACTCGGATGGCCGTGTCCGGAAGCATCTTGAGGACTGCGGCATCGCTCAATTTTTCGATGCCATTTTCGACAGCCATCTTGTCGGATTCGAGAAGCCAGACGCCCGACTTTTCCTGCACGCGCTGAACGGCCTCGGGCTGAAGGCGGAGGAGACCCTCTACGTCGGTGACTTCTACCACTTTGACGTGCTCGGCGCCAATGGCGCCGGCATCGGCGCGGTGCATCTTGACCCGCTTGGCAAGTATGCCGAGTGGCCCGGCGTCCATCTCCGCGACATTCGCGCCCTGCCGGCGTTCATTGCTGAACTCAGGAGCGACCCAGACCGCTTCGATCTGTTTCCCGTCGCCCCGTAATCTGAGAAACGAAGGCAGACGCGCCGCATACACGGGTGGTCCATGGCAGGAAAGGAGCTGCGATGAAGTCGAAGCTGAGCCGACGTCAGTGGCTTCAGGGAACGGGGACTGCGTCGCTTTCCGCGATTCTGGGGATGAGCTGCCGAACGACAGCCCCATCGGGAACAACGTTGCAGGGGCAGACCTACCACATTGATCCGGCAAATGGCGACGACAGCAACGACGGTCTGACGCCTTCCCGGCCGCTCAAGAACCATGCGGCGCGCACGTTCATTGGGGGAGACAGGGTACTCTTCAAGCGGGGCAGCGTCATTCGTGACATGCTGCACACCTGCAACGGCGTTGAACATTGTCCGGTAGTTTACGGTGCGTACGGTGACGGCCCCAAACCCGCCTTTCTCGGGGCTGTGCCGCTGGACAGCCACGAAAAGTGGGTCGAGGAAAGGCCATCCATCTGGCGCTGCACCGAAACACTCTCCAGCGAAGTCTGCAATCTGGTCTTTAACGAAGGAGCCTTTTGCGGCATCCTGCGCTGGCAACCGGAAGACCTGCGGCAGCCGGGGGAATGGCATTACACCGGTTTCGGAAAGCAGCAGCAGGGCGGCGGCGACCTCTATCTCTGCTCAGATCGGAAGAGCGTCGTGTAGGGAAAGAGTGTAGATCTCGGTGGTC
>CALDSM010000879.1 GCA_937923585.1 uncultured bacterium | reverse complement strand
GGGTCCGTGTGAAAGATGAGTTATAGAGATGCTGAAAATGCAATCTGTTTCGGAGAACTGAAACAAGCAGCCATATACTTTGATCGTGTTCTGCCGATTGCATTTCGATGTCTCCGTACCCCACCCGGGGGCACGGTACTCGACGTTCCGGAGGAAGTGCCGCTAGGGGTATTTTCTCAACTCATTTACGGGAAGGATGCTCCTGACTGGCTAGTTATCCCCTATCTGGATGCCAGTTTTATGCCATTCTTCGTGAATATTGCAGAACGCTTCTCAAGACGAATGGTTTCAACGGATCCTGATTTCTACAAAGAAGCCAGGATGCTTTATCTTCAGAACCACAGCACCCCAGAATCTGGCTCTATCAGGACGGAGTTTGCACGGTTTGCAAACGAACTGGGTTTCTCTTACTCCAGTATGCTTCTTCCTGGGGACGATCCACGACAAGCATCAATAAGCGATGTGTACACAACCATTACGATGTCCAAAGTTCCGCTCGTTGATGTTTCCAGCGCCTCATGGGAGCAGATTATGGAATTGCGACGCGATCCCGAGGCAAAGAAGAAGCTGAGACGACTCCGTCTGTTCCTTTATGAAAACTATGTCGGTAAAGAAACCGCTTTTATTGAAGATGATCTACAGCGACGTTTGGACGATTATGATTCAGCCATGCGTTCTCTAGGACTTCGAGCCGCAACGTCTGTTTTGTCCGTTATTCTTGATGCGAAAAACCTCCAGTCATCGATAGCTGCCGGAATCGCTGGAGCACTTTGGGGCGGGACAGCGGGAGCTATTACGTCCGCAGCGGTCATAGAGTTAGGCAAAATCGCCATAGAAATTGCGAAGAAACGACAAGATGTGCACGAGCTTCAGCAGGGGCATGACCTAGCCTTCATTATTGCTGCTGAAGAAAAGTTGGGTTAAGCAAATAAGAGGAGCGCCAGGGGAAAAGAGGGGGAAAACAGGGACATTTCTCTATTCTCGTCCAGAAAAGGTAATTTCAACGTTCCTTTTGCGCCCATGACGCGTCCGAGCTTGGGACATGTCCCTACTACGTGTCCCTATTTCACGGAATTGCGGACACGTCTTCTGAACATGTCCGTTTCAGGGACACGTCATTTGGAAAGCAAATCATAGAGTTTCACATTCAGGTACAGATTCTCTTTACCGACCTTTTGTACGCGCATGATTCCGGCGTCCTCCAATGCTTTCAGATATTCAGCTGCCGCCTTGCGCTGTCCAATTCCGGCGTCCACAAGGAACTGACCCTTGGTATAGGGCTGCCGGAATATCAGTTCGATAAGGTCCTTTGAATATACTCGTGGGGGGAGTTTCCTTCGGGCCGACTCCAGCGTTTCGTCCAAAAGCGCCCTGATGTCCAGAATGCGCTGTCGTGTCAGTCCAGCGGTGATTTCCACCGCATCGAGCATGAACAGCACCCACTCTTCCCATCTCGCATTTTCTGTGACGGCGGACAGGCGCCGGTAATACTCTGCTTTGCGGTCAATGATGTACTTGCTCATGTAGAGCACAGGCAGGTCGAGAAGCCCTTGCGCGACGAGAAACAGGATGTTGACCAGGCGCCCAGTGCGCCCGTTTCCGTCGAAGAACGGATGGATCGCCTCGAATTGATAATGGATCAGGGCCAGGCGCACCAAGGGATCGAGGGTGTCGTTTCCATGGATAAACCCGGCCAAGTCGTTCAGCTTGCGCCGGATAACAGGTTCGCCTTCCGGCGGCGTATAGATGACCTCTCTCGTGCGTGAATTTCCGATGAAGGTCCCCGGCCTGTTGCGGATGCCATTCTTGTCTTCTTTGAGCGCCTGAACCAGATGGATGAAGAGGGCCGTGTCAATGCGCGGCTTCTTTCTTACCTGCTGGAATCCCTGCCAAAGCGCTTCACGATATCGCAATACTTCCTTCGTCGCGGGGTCCACCGCACTCGAGACGGACGCCATCGCGCGGTAAAGGGCGTCGTTGGTCGTGACGATGTTTTCGATTTCGGAACTCGCCCGGGCTTCCTGGAGCACCAGCGAATTCACAAGCATGGCCTGATTGGGAATGATGCCGCCAAGACCCTTCAATTCCGCCAAGGCACGCGATGCGGTAATGGCCCTCTTCAAGACTTCGCGCGTCTCGATTTCCATCTTCGGCGGCAAAGGTGGCAGGTCGTTGTAAGGCGCCATTCGGTTGAAAGCCATGGTTCCGTTTCCCTTTTCACAGCCTTGGGTCTGACTTCCCTGCAGAAGTAACCCTATTATATGCTGTTGATCCCGTGCTATCCAGCAGCCTTATTGGCAACCGCGGGGCAGGTGTTGATTGGGTCTAGTCTTCGGATGTACAAATACTGACCGAGCCGGTGAGGCGAGCGGGACAATATAGTCACCTCTCCCCTTAGCGAATTGGATTTGATTTAGGGCAGGAGAAGAACGATGATTCCGACACTGTTTTCGGTCAGCTATGCGGGACTTTGGGGGCAGGCGCAATTGGGGTTGCCGGACTTCATCCGGAAAGCGGGCGAACTCGGATATGGTGCCGTGGAACTGGTCGGGAAACGCCCGTACCTGTCCGTGCTCGACACGCAGGATGCCGACCTGGACGCATTGCGCGAGACCGCCGAAGCCGCGGGTGTCGAGATTGCCACCATTGCCGGCTACACGGACTTCACAGCAGGCGCGTCGGCCGCCGAGGTGCCCTTTGTCGAAATGCAGGTGGCGTACGTGCGCGAACTGGCCCGCATGGGTGCGCGGCTCGGGGCACGGATGGTCCGCATTTTCACCGGCTACACAACGCAAACCGAATCCTCCTCCGCCGATTGGGACAAGTGCGTCAGGGCCGTCCGCGCATGCGCCGGGGCCGTGGACGAATTCGGCCTGGTGCTGGGCGTGCAGAACCACCACGACGTGGCGGTCACCTGCGACGCCATGCTCGAATTCCTCGCCGACGTGGACCGCACCAACTGCCGCGCCATGTATGACCCATGGGCGCCG
>CALDSM010000878.1 GCA_937923585.1 uncultured bacterium | reverse complement strand
GAATTGCTGTTCATAGTGGTGAGCCCTGTTCTCTCTGGTGTTCTGCCGACGGAAGGGACCTTCGTCCGGACCGCGCGTACCTCTCCGAGTGGAATGACCGAAACTGAAATTCCGCGCTATTCTACGCACCCGCCCAAAAAAAACCAACCTGCCATAGTGGAAGAGGCATCCCTGTCTTTTTCAGTTCGGGGACAGGCGTCCCTTCCTCTTGCTGCCCGCACTCCTCGTCCGCCCGTGTTCGTTTGTGTCCGTCCGTGTTTGTCCGTGTGCGGAATTGCCCGTACTCAGACACTGCAACGCCGCGCGCGCCACCACCAAAACAGGCTCCAGGCCAGCGCCAGCACCGAAATGCCGATAAGGACCAGCATGAACACAATCTCGTAGAAAGCGCCCCCCCACTCCGCCGGCGGCGTGAGCGGCATCTTGCTCGCAGCCGAGGCAGTGCTGATGATAATCATGGAAGTGATCACCGCGAAGAATTGGAAGCTGTTGTACAGCGACTTTGTGACCGGGTCCTCCATGCAGTGGTCCCTTACGAGGTTGGCGGCGATGAACGCCACCCCCAGAATAAGCGACAACCCGGACGCGGCAACCAGCACGGACATCGGCGGATGATGCGCGCTATAGGAAAGGTCAATCGTGATGGGCCAGTAGACGGCAAAACCCAGCCCCTGCACGGCCATCATCGTCTTGGACTGTGTGGTCATGGACAATTGCTCCCGAGAAGTGCTTCTACAAGTATATTCCCGCGAACCGCAATTCTGTCAACAGTGTTTTTCGAGCGTGCTTGCAAATCGTCCCGAGGCGTGTCGCCGTTCAACGCGCCGAAGAGGAACTCTGGCCGACGCGCTGAAGAGGAATACCGTTCGACGCGCCGAAGGCGCACAACAGGATAGCCCGGGGCAACGCCCCGGGTAACCGCCACCGCCCCATATTGCAGCGCTGAAAGCGCGAAACAACGGCCTACTGCAACGCCGGCATGGGCACACGCTCGCCCTTCAACTGCCGCGCCTGGTCTTCCGGCAGGTTGACCCCGTAGAAAATGGCGTTGCAGTCAATCCACTGCGCGATTCGCCGCAATTCCTCCTGGTTCAACTGCGTGTCGCTGTGGTTCTCGCGCAGCATCTTCATCAACCGGCTTCCCCGCGCGCCATACAGGCCGCCGGGCGGCGTCATCTGCACCTGGTTGCGCATGCCGAAACGCGGCACCAGCGCGGCCGCCGCCGTTTCGGGGTTGGTGTTGGGACCCGCGAAATCCTTGTCGCCGCACAGCGCCCAGTAGGATTTGGTGTACCCGTTCAGCGGCTCTCCCGTCAGGTCCTTCTGCCCCTTCGGTTCCGGACCGCTGTGGCAGCGCACGCAGTGCTCGTCGAGTATCGGCTGCACGACGCGCATGAAGTTGAAGGGCTCGTTCTCGAATTCCTTCGGTGCGGGCGCCACGGGCGGATGCTGCGCGGCGAGGGGCGTGCCCTTGACGGGGGCGTTCATCCTGCTTTCATGGCAGCCCACGCAGGAGACCTTCTCTCCCGGTTGGAGATAGGTCACGGAGCGCATGACTTGCACGGCCATGCCGTCCTTGTCGAGCAGTTGGAACAGGATGGGTTTCTTCGCCGGAACCGCTACATGCACGGAGCCGTCGGCCTCCACCGGCACCTCGCCCAACACGGCGCGGGCGTTTTCCTCCAGGGCAAGGCCGATGGGCGGCGTGCCGCCGACCGGCGTGGACTTGGGGAAGATCTGGACCACCCGCAGTTCGGTGATCGTGCCGCGGTCAATGCCCTTCAGGCCCTGGTACACGTCAGCCACGAGCACTTCGCCCTGATCGGGCGCGTCGGCGGGCAGCGCGCTGGACAGCACCGGCGGCACGGGCCGCGGCGCCAGCGGGCAGGCGTTGGTGCTGCCTATGGCCGGGTCGCGGTAGATCAACTCGCGGTTGCCGAAGACGTCAATGAGATAAATGCCGAGCGCATCGGGACGGTTCGCGCCGGGCTCCCACACCAGCGGCCAGGGACTGTAGCCCGCGAGGAAGTACTTCTCCGACAGCGGCCACGGCGACTCGTAGTATTCCGGGATCTTCAGGGTCTCCGCCTCGGGGAAGGGAACCTCCGGCGTGATGCGGGTGAGCGGTTCCTGGCCGTTGTTGCCCCTGTCCGGGTCCACCACGACGATGGGACCGGCCGTGATGGAATGGTGCGCCGCGGCGGTGAACACGATCTTCGAACTGTCCGGAATGGGCTGAATCTGGAAGGTGCAGTGCGGCTTCTCCGTGGCGTTGCCCCAGACGGCCATGGGGTTGGTGCCGTCGGGCCGCGTGGACCACAGCGTCTGGTGCGTCACGGCGTCGCGGTCAATGTAGTCCCAGCGGCTGTAGAGTATCACGCCCGTGTTGGACACGCTCGGGAACCACTCGTTGGTGTCGTGGAACGAAATGGCGCGCAGGTTGCCCCCGTCGGCGTCCATGCGGTGCAGCGTGTACACGTGCCAGCGCGGGCTGAACTGCGCGCCGAAGCACCGCGCATAGCCCTCGCGACGCGTGGACGAGAGATCGGAAGAGCGTCGTGTAGGGAAAGAGTGTAGATCTCGGTGG